>CAZVPB010000127.1:0-6890 GCA_964628165.1 uncultured Cyanobium sp. | reverse complement strand
TGAGGGGCCTGCAGCGCTCGAAGGGGAACCAGATCGCGGCGGGCCCCCCCGCCAGGTGCAGTTCCCGGGCCACCACCAGCCCGTCCCCGCCGTTGTGGCCGGGCCCCGCCAGCACCACGGCCTGCTCGGGAGGTGCAGCCAGCAGGCGACGGCTCACCGCCAGCGCCGCCTTCTCCATCAGGGCCTCCACCGGCAGGCCGCTGTCGAAGAGCCGCTGCTCGAGGGAGGCCATCTCCTCCGAACGCACCAGGAGATGGTCGGCGTCGCGGGGGGGCCAGGGGGCCAGGGGGGCACGGGTGCTCACGTCGGCCCGCTCAGCTCCCTTCCATGATGGGGGGATGGCCACCGCCGAAGCCCCCGCCTCCGTTCCGACCGCCACACCGGCCGCCGCCGCGGCCCTGACCCGACTGCGGCAGTGGCCGGGGGAGCATCGGGTGGCGGTGGGGCTCTCCGGCGGGGTCGACAGTTCCCTCAC
The DNA here is from genome assembly GCA_964628165.1 of uncultured Cyanobium sp. GTDB lineage: Bacteria > Cyanobacteriota > Cyanobacteriia > PCC-6307 > Cyanobiaceae > Cyanobium. Next base: position 6,415 of record CAZVPB010000127.1, on the reverse strand, counting down.
CGCGGCCCTGCTCCAGGAGGCGGGCTGGGACGTGGAGGGCCTCACCCTCTGGCTGATGAGCGGCAAGGGGGCCTGCTGCGCCGAGGGACTCGTCGATGCGGCGGGGATCTGCGAACAGCTGGGCCTTCCCCACCACGTGGTGGATTTCCGCGACCACTTCCGCGAGCAGATCGTGGATTTCCTGGTGGAGGGATACGCGGCCGGCGTCACCCCCCTGCCCTGCTCGCGCTGCAACCGGGCGGTGAAGTTCGGCCCGATGCTGCGCTGGGCCGCCGAGGAGCGGGGCATCCAGCGCCTCGCCACGGGCCATTACGCGCGGGTGCGGCCGGCGGGCGGGGCCGGCGACGGCGCCGACCGGTGCCGTCTGCTCCGGGGTCTCGATGCCCGCAAGGACCAGAGCTACTTCCTCTACGACCTCCCCCAGGAGGCGCTCGAACGGCTGGTGTTTCCCCTCGGCGAACTCACCAAGGCCGACACGCGGGCGGAAGCGGAGCGGCTGGGTCTGCGGACGGCCCGCAAGCCGGAGAGCCAGGATCTCTGCCTCGCCGATCATCACGGCTCGATGCGGGCGTTCCTCGACGCCCACCTGCCATCGCGGGAGGGGGAGATCGTGCTCGGCGACGGCACGGTGGTGGGCCGTCACGACGGCATCGAGCACTTCACCATCGGCCAGCGCAAGGGGCTTGGCGTGGCCTGGAGCGAGCCCCTGCACGTGGTGCGCCTCGACGCGGCCCTGAACCGTGTGGTGGTGGCCCCCCGCCGGGAGGCGGCCCGGGGCGACTGCATCGTGGGCGCCGTGAACTGGGTGTCGATCGCCCCACCGGACCGGCCGGTGGAGGTGGAGGTGCAGGTGCGCTACCGCAGCGCCGCCGAGCCTGCCCTGCTCACGCCGCTGCCGGCCACCGGGGCCGACCTCGAGGCCGGCCGCCCCCACCGCTGCCGCCTCGAATTCGCCGAGGCCCAGTTCTCGATCACGCCGGGCCAGGCGGCGGTCTTCTACGACGGCGAAACGCTGCTCGGAGGGGGCCTGATCCAGGCCTGATGCCTGAAACGGCCTCTGTTCACCAGTAGGGATCGCTGGCCAGCCGGACCGTGAGGGCACCGGAGCGGGGGCGGGGCACCGTCGCGATGCACGCCCTCACGATCCTGCCGTTCACTTCGATCTCGCAGGCGCCGCAGCTGCCGGAGAGGCAGCCGGTGGGGATGGTGACCCCGGCCCTGCGGGCGGAGGCCAGCCAGTCGCGGCCGGGCTCCACCTCGCCGCGGCGGCCGTCCGGCCACTGGATCGGAATGCTTCGCGGCGGTTCCATCGACCCGGTCCGTGGAGAGGACACCGGTTCAGTCTGTCGTGGCAGCGCCAGCGCCGATCAACGGATCGAGGCTCACATGGGCCTCGAAGGCGTCGGCGAGGCGGTCCAGCAGCACTTCGCGCTCGCGGCGGTGGTGGGGCACCTCCTCCGGGAGGGGCGCCAGCCCCCGGCGGTGCCGCAGCAGGTTGAGCCAGCGGCGCCGCCAGCCGCCGTTCTCGAAGATGCCGTGCAGGTAGGTGCCCGCCACCGACCCTCCCCCTTGCCGCTCCAGCACCCAGCCGAGGTCCTGTCCCTCCACGAGGGGCCGCAGACCGGCCTCGACACCACCCGCCCCGGGCGCGCTGAGCCCGTGATGCAGCTCGAACCCCTCCAGCGGCGGAAGCGAGGTGGCGGATCCCGGCCAGAGCGCCCGGCCGCCGCCGCGGCGCAGCGTCTTCGACGGGGCGATCACGGTGTGGATCGGCAGAAGACCCAGGCCCGCCATCTCCGCCGCGGAACCCGCCCCTCCCTCGAGGCCGGCGGGATCATGGACGGCACGGCCGATCATCTGCAGACCGCCGCAGAGGGCGAACACATGGCCCCTGCCGCCGGCGTGGCGGCGGATCTCCTCCCCCAGACCGCTGCGGTGCAGCCGCTCGAGATCGCCGAGGGTCTGCTTGCTGCCCGGCAGGATCACCGCATCGGGCCGTCCCAGCGATTCGCCGGGCCGCACCCAGCGCAGCCGCACGCTGGGCTCCGCCTCGAGAGGGTCCAGATCGGAGAAGTTGCTGAGGGAGGGCAGCCGGATCACGGCGATCTCGATCTCCGCGTGGGGCTTGCGGGCGCGGCGCTCCAGCAGGTCGAGGGAGTCCTCCGGGGGGAACAGCTCCTCCAGCCAGGGCATCACCCCCACCACCGGCAGGCCCGTGTGGGCTTCCAGCCAGCGGCGGCCCTCGTCGAACAGCTCGCGGCGGCCGCGGAAGCGGTTGATCAGCACGCCCCGGAACAGGCGCCGCTCCACCGGCCGCAGCAGCGCCAGGGTGCCCACCACCTGGGCGAAGACCCCGCCCCGCTCGATGTCGGCCACCAGGAGACACCGGGCCCGCAGGTACTGCGCCAGCCGCAGGTTGGTGAGGTCCCGGGGCTGGAGGTTCACCTCCACCGGGCTGCCGGCCCCCTCCAGCACCAGCCGGCCGCCGGGATGACGGGCCTGAAGCTCCGTCAGCCCCCGCCGGATCGCGGCCCAGCCGGGCCGGAACCAGTCGCGGTAGTAGTGCTCGGCGCGGGCGGTGCCCACCGAGCGGCCGAGGTGGATCACTTCGCTGGTGGAGTCGCCGCGGGGCTTGAGCAGCACCGGGTTCATGGCGACGCGGGGTTCGAGGTCCGCCGCCCAGGCCTGCAGGGCCTGGGAATAGGCCATCTCGCCGCCATCGGGGTCCACCCAGGCGTTGAGGCTCATGTTCTGCCCCTTGAAGGGCAGCGGCTGCTCCCCCCGCCGGCGCAGCACCCGGGCGAGGGCGGCGGCCATCAGCGACTTGCCCGCGCCGCTGCTGGTGCCCAGCACCATCAGCGGCGCGGGGGCTGCAATGGGGTCCGGGCTCATCGGCGGGGCCGGTGCCGGAGGCACCACTCGCTCAGCCGCTCGAGGGGGCCCGCCGGGGGGATCTCCTGCGACCAGCGCTGGACCACCCGGCGCCCGAGGGGAGTGAGGCGTACCCTCTCGGTGAGTCCCTGGCCGTCCACCTCCCGGCGCAGCACTCCGATCCGGATGAGCCAGAGAAAGTGGTCCTCGGCACGCCTCGGCGTGAGACGGGCCCTGCTGAGATCTTCGGCCGGGGCCCGGCGGCAGAACTCGATGCTGCTGATCGGCCCGGCGTCGACACTCTCATAGAACTTCCTGCGGAAGGGCAGGCAGCGGAGAGTGCGGACGGCGCGGGAAATGGCGACGGGATCCTGATCCACGGGGTCCTCGCCGGCTCAGCGGAACAGGCCGTCGAGGACATTGTTGAGCAGGCCGCGGATCAGCTCCTGCTCGGGGCGGACTTCCTCCTGGCCACCAGAGCGTTCGGTCCAGCCGAAATGTTCCACCTGGAGCCGCCGGTCGGCCCAGGCGAACACCAGTTCGTCGGGACTTCGGGAGGTCCGCACCGGCCAGGAGCGCCAGCCGTCCCGCAGCACGAGCCGGTCACCGTCGTCGAGGAAACGGTAGACACCGCCCCGCTCCAGATCCACCTGGTAGGTGGGGCGGCCGGCATCCCTGTCACTGCGCAGGCTGCAGCTGCCGTCGTAGAGCGTGCGGCCCCGCTGGGAGAGTTCACAGCGGCGGTCGAGGTCGAGCTCGACGCGGTTCCAGCGGAGGCGGACCCCCTGGCTGCGGCGGCTCACCGCCACCGGCGCCGTGTCGGAGCCATCCCTCACCCAGAGCCGGTTGCCGCGGTCGAAGAAACGGAAGCTGCTGCCGTTCTCCGCCACCACCCGGTGGTCGGCGCCCCAGCCCGCACCTGAGGTCTCCACCCGGCAGGTGCCCCGGAACATGAGACGGCCCGAGCGTCGCAGTTCACAGGGACGCTCACCGCGACCGGTGAGCTGGTCCTGGCCGCCGCCGGCCCCGAACAGATGCTTGGTGAGGCGGTTGGAGACGTTGCGGCGACGCCAGCCGTCGTCCCAGCACTGCCGCTCGCGCAGATCGCAGAGTTCCCCGCTGCTGAAGACGATCTCCTGCGGGGGCCGCTGGCCGCTGATGCGGCGCCGCAGGTCGCGTTCCGCCCGGGCCCCGTAGCGGCGTCCGGTCTCGTTCAGGTCCGGACCGAGGCGGTCATAGCAGGCCTTCCGTTCCGGGTCGCAGACGATGCCCCCGCTGCGGAGCTCCACGGCCCCTGCCGGCTCGCCCGTGAGGAGGCCGAGGACCGCCAGGCTCGTCACGATCGGCAGCCCCCTCCTGCGGAGGACCGGCAGCGGCGTTCGAGAGGGCGCGGCGGACAACACGGACTTGTGGTGCACAGTTCCCGGAACCTAGCGGGCCCATGGGATCATTCCGGCGATGCTCGTGCTGGCCTCCGCCTCCCCTGCCCGCCGCCGCCTGCTGGAGCAGGCGGGCATTCCCCATCGGGTGCGGGTGAGCGGGGTGGCGGAGGAATCGATCCATGATTCCGATCCGCGACGTCTGGTGCAGAGGCTCGCGGCCGCCAAGGCGGAGGCGGTGGCCGTTGAACTGGAGCCCGCCGGAGGGACGGCCCCGGTGCTCGGCTGCGATTCGCTGCTCGTGTTCGAGGGGGAAGCCTTCGGCAAGCCCCGCCACCATCAGGAGGCGGTGGCGCGCTGGCGCCGCATGGCCGGGCAATGGGGCGAGCTCTGCACCGGCCACTGCCTGCTGCGGAAAGGGGAGCGGCAGCTCGAGACGGTGATCACCCGGGTTCTGTTCGCCCCCCTGGCCCACGCGGAGATCGAGGCCTATGTGGCGACCGGGGAACCCCTCGCCTGCGCCGGCGGCTTCGCCCTGGAGGGGAGGGGCGGGATGCTGGTGGAAAGGATCGAGGGCTGTTTCAGCAACGTGATCGGCCTCAGCCTGCCCCTGCTGCGCCGCTGGCTCACGGGCCATGAAAAAAGCCCCCCGGGAGGGGGGCTCTGAGCCGGCATCGGAAGAAGGCCGAAGGAACTGCTTGGAGTCAGTCGAGATCCGGCATGGCCAGCACGGGCTCCGCCTGGCGGTCGATGCCCTTCTCGAATCCGGCGGCGGCGGCACGGGCACGGCCGGCATGCCAGAGGTGGCCCACCAGGAAGAAGAAGGCCAGAACGAACTGGGTGGCGGCGAGCCACTGGCGGATGTTGACGTAATTCACCGAGTTGGGCTCGGTGATGATGCCGCCCACCGAATTGATCGACGCGTTGGGCGCGTGGGTCATGTATTCGGCGGCCCGGCGGATCTGCCAGGGCTGGATGTCGTTCTGGAGCTTGTCGAGGCTGAGGCCGTTCGGACCCCGCAGGGGCTCGAGCCAGGGACCGCGGAAATCCCAGAACCGCATGGTCTCACCACCGAAGATGATCTCGCCGGTGGGGGAGCGCATCAGGTACTTGCCGAGGCCGGTCGGGCCCATGGCGGAGCCGATGTTGGCGCCCAGCTTCTGGTCCCGCACCAGGAAGGTGAAACTCTGGGCCTGGGAGGCTTCGGCGTTGGTGGGACCGTAGAACTCGGAGGGGTAGGCGGTGTTGTTGAACCAGATGAAGGCCGAGGCGATGAAGCTCATCATGCTCAGCGCGCCGAGGCTGTAGCTGAGGTAGGCCTCACCGTTCCAGATGAAGGCTCGGCGCACCCAGCCGAAGGGCTTGGTGATCACATGCCAGATGCCTCCGAAGATGCAGATCAGGCCGATCCAGATGTGGCCGCCGATGATGTCCTCCATCGAGTTCACGCCGATGATCCATCCCTCGCCTCCGAAGGGGGCGCTGAACAGATAACCGAAGATCACTCCGGGGCTGAGGGTGGGGTTGGTGATCAGCCGGACATCACCGCCACCGGGCGCCCAGGTGTCGTAGACGCCACCGAAGAACATGGCCTTGAACACCAGGAGCAGAGCACCGACACCGAGAAGGATGAGGTGGTACCCGATGATGTTGGTCATCTGGTTCTTGTCCCGCCAGTCCTGGGAGAAGAAGGCGGAGTAGTTCTCCAGGATCTCAGGACCGCGCAGGGCGTGGTACAGACCACCGAGACCGAGGACGGCGGAACTGATCAGGTGGAGCACACCGACGACGAAGAAGGGGTAGAGGTCGGTGACCTCGCCGCCGGGGCCGACGCCGTAGCCGAGGGTGGCCACGTGGGGCATCACGATCAGCCCCTGCTCGTACATGGGCTTGTCGAAGGTGAAGTGGCTCACCTCGAAGAGCATCATGGCTCCGGCCCAGAAGACCATCAGACCGGCGTGGGCGACGTGGGCGCCGAGCAGACGGCCGGAAAGGTTGATCAGCCGGGCGTTACCGGCCCACCAGGCGTAGCCGGTGGAGTCGAGGTCCTTGCCCCCGACGGAGACGAGACCGGAATTAAAGGGCGTTTCCACGGGGCAGTACCTCCTCAGGGAAGACGAAGTTTTCGTGCGGCTGGTCCGCTGGTGCCATCCACGCACGCAGGC
>CAZVPB010000126.1:0-6899 GCA_964628165.1 uncultured Cyanobium sp. | reverse complement strand
TCACGGCCAGCTGGGTGACCCAGGGCTCCTTCGAGCCGCCCCTGGTGGTGATGGCCGTGCGCGCCGACTCCACCAGCAACGGCATCATCCGCCGCACCGGCCGTTTCTCCCTGAACGTGCTGGCGGCCGACCAGAAGGATCTGGCGGCCGTGTTCTTCAAGCCCCAGAAGGCGATGGGCGGCCGCTTCGACGCCGCCCCCTTCAGCGCCGGTCCGCTGGGCCTGCCGATCCTCGATCAGGCCCTCGGCGGGGTCGAATGCGAAGTGGTGGGCGAGGTGGCCCACGGTGACCACACCGTGTTCGTGGGCGAGGTGAAGAGCGCCGTGCTGCACCGCGACGGCGCCGCCCTCGACCTGGCCTCCACCGGCTGGCAGTACGGAGGCTGACCTGCCGTCGATGGCGGAAGCCGCCGCCGCCTCCGTCACCCCGCTGCTGAGCCGCCCCGGAGAGCTGGCGGAACGGCTGCGGCAGATCCCGGCCGAGCCGGGCTGCTACCTGATGCGCGACGCGGCGGACCGCATCCTCTACATCGGCAAGGCCAAGCTGCTGCGATCCCGGGTGCGCAGCTACTTCCAGGCCGGCCATGGCCACAGCCCCCGCATCAGCCTGATGGTGCGGCAGGTGTGCGAGATCGAGTTCATCGTCACCGACAGCGAGGACGAGGCCCTTGCGCTGGAGTCCAACCTGATCAAGAACCATCAGCCGCATTTCAACGTGCTGCTGAAGGACGACAAGAAGTATCCGTATCTCTGCATCACCTGGAGCGAGGCCTACCCGCGCATCTTCATCACCCGTCGGAGGCGCCTGCGCAATCCCCAGGACCGCTTCTACGGCCCCTATGTGGATGTGGGGCTGCTGCGGCGCACTCTGGCCCTGGTGAAGAGGGTGTTCCCGCTGCGGCAGCGGCCCCGCCCCCTCTACCGGGACCGCACCTGTCTCAACTACGACATCGGCCGCTGCCCGGGGGTCTGCCAGCAGCGGATCAGTTCCGACGACTACCACGGCACCCTCCGGCGCGTGGCGATGATCTTCCAGGGCCGCAACGACGAGCTGCTGGCCCTGCTGCGGGAGCAGATGGACCGCTGTGCCGGGAGGCTCGACTTCGAGGCCGCGGCCCGCGTGCGGGATCAGCTGCAGGGGCTCGAGCAGCTCACCGCCGACCAGAAGATGAGCCTCGGCGACGGCAGTGTCAGCCGCGACGTGATCGCCCTGGCCGCCGACGAGCGGGTGGCGGCGGTGCAGCTGTTCCAGATGCGCGCCGGCAAGCTGGTGGGCCGCCTCGGCTACACCGCCGACGCCGCCCTGGCGGAGCCGGGCCGGGTGCTGCAGCGGGTGATCGAGGAGCACTACGGGCAGGTGGAGCCGGTGGAGATTCCGCCGGAGCTGCTGCTGCAGCATCCCCTCCCCGACCAGCCGCTCATCGCCGAGTGGCTGGCGGAGCGGCGGGGGCGCAAGGTGCGGCTGGCGGTGCCGCAGCGTCGCCAGAAAGCGGAACTGATCGAACTGGTGGTGCGCAACGCCGGCTTCGAGCTGGAGCGGGCCCGCCGCGGCGCCGAGCAGCAGCTGCTCGCCACCGAGGACCTGGCCCAGCTGCTGGAGCTGCCCCAGCCGCCGCGCCGGATCGAGGGGTACGACATCAGCCACATCCAGGGCAGCGATGCGGTGGCCTCCCAGGTGGTGTTCGTCGACGGACTGCCCGCCAAGCAGCACTACCGCCGCTACCGGATCCGCAGCAGCAGCATCCGCGCCGGCCACTCCGACGACTTCATGGCGATGGCGGAGATCATGCGGCGGCGCTTCCGTCGCTGGGCCCAGGCCAAGGCGGAGGGGGCGGATCTGGTGGATCTTCGGCGCCGCGCCGGCAGCGTGCTGCACGGCGGCGGCCTCAACGACTGGCCGGATGTGGTGATGATCGACGGGGGCAAGGGCCAGCTCTCCGCCGTGATGGAGGCCCTGCGGGAGCTGGACCTCCATGAGGAGCTGGTGGTGTGCTCCCTGGCCAAGCAGCGGGAGGAGATCTTCGTGCCGGGGGCGAAGCAGCCGCTGGAGAGCGAGCCGGATCAACTGGGCGTGGCTCTGCTGCGCCGCCTGCGGGACGAGGCCCACCGCTTCGCGGTGACCTACCACCGCCAGCAGCGGGGAGAGCGGATGAAGCGCTCCCGCCTCTCCGACATCCCGGGGCTTGGGCCCAAGCGGGTGAAGGAACTGCTGGGCCACTTCCGCTCGATCGACGCCATCCAGCTGGCCAGCGTCGAGCAGATCGCGGCCGTGCCCGGTGTGGGCCCGGCCCTGGCGCGTCAGGTGTGGGCGTACTTTCATCCGGGCGATGCCGATTCCCCCGCCGAGGAGATGCCTGCGGAGGTGGGGATGGCCCGCGCCGGGGTGGCCGGATGAAGGCGCCCAGCCAGCCGTCACCCTGCCCTCGACCGCTGCCGCATCGCCGTGGCTTCCTCCTGCCGGTGCTGCTGATGCTCCTCCTCCTTTCGCTGTCCTTCCCCGCCGCCGCCGCACCGGGGCTCTGCGTCGGTCCCGTCTGCGGAGACGAGATCACCCGCCGCGGCGATTTTCCCTGGCAACTGCGGCTGCGGGTTTCCGATCAGCGGGGCCACCACGAACGCATCGTCGTGGACTGCCGCGACGGGCGCCTCAGCCCGCTGGAGGGACCCGTGGAGCGCGGTTACGTCGGGGCCGTGGCACGCCGCGCCTGCCGGCTGGCGGAACCCTCCGTTCAGCCCTGGGCGGCCGCCACCACCGGATAGCCCTCGCGGAGAAGGACCGCCTCCTTCTCCGCCTCGAGCCGGTCCGCCTGCACCATCTCCGCCACCAGCTGCTCCAGCGTCGTGGTGGGTCGCCAGCCCAGTTTCCGGTGGGCGCGGCTGGGATCCCCCAGCAGCGTGTCCACCTCCGCCGGCCTGAAGTAGCGGGGGTCGATCCTCACCACCACCTCGCCGGTGTCGACCCGGGTTCCGGTCTCCTGAAGCCCTTCACCGCTCCAGTCGATGCCGCCCCAGCCCAGTTCGAGGGCGGTGAGTTCGATGAAGCGGCGCACGCTCTCCTGACGGCCCGTGGCGATCACGAAGTCCTCGGGAGTGTCCTGCTGCAGCATGCGCCACTGCATCTCCACGTAGTCACGGGCATGGCCCCAGTCCCGCAAGGAATCGAGATTCCCCATGAAGAGACAGGGGTCGAGCGCCGCATCGATCCGGGCCAGACCACGGGTGATCTTGCGAGTCACGAAGGTCTCGCCGCGCCGCGGACTCTCATGGTTGAACAGGATGCCGTTGCAGGCAAACATCCCGTAGGCCTCGCGGTAGTTGACCGTGATCCAGAAGCCGTAGAGCTTCGCCACGCCGTAGGGGCTGCGGGGGTAGAAGGGGGTGGATTCGGTCTGGGGAATCTCCTGCACCAGACCGTAGAGCTCGCTGGTGCTGGCCTGGTAGATGCGGGTGTGGTCGATCAGCCCCAGAAGACGCACGGCCTCGAGAATCCGCAGGGTGCCGAGACCATCGCAGTTCGCGGTGTATTCAGGGCTCTCGAAGCTCACGGCCACATGGCTCTGGGCGCCGAGGTTGTAGATCTCGGTGGGACGCACCTCACCGATGATGCGGATGAGATTGCTGCTGTCGGTGAGGTCTCCGTAATGCAGGACCAGCCGCGGATCGAGCTCGTGGGGGTCCTGATAAAGATGGTCGATCCGGGTGGTGTTGAAGCTGCTGGCCCTTCGCTTGATGCCATGCACCCGGTAGCCCTTCTCCAGCAGCAGTTCGGCCAGATAGCTGCCGTCCTGGCCGGTGATCCCGGTGATGAGGGCAACGCGGTCGGTCATGCCGGCAGTGCGGTGACATTCACCCTGTGTCCGTGCAACGGCCAATCCAGGAGGGCGAGCTGTTCGGGCAGGGGGTTGGTGGGCGGATGCACCTGCATGAGGTATTCCAGCACCTGCAGACGGTTCAGGTTCTTGCGGCGCATCAGCCAGCCCATCGCCACCAGGGGGGAGCGTTCCGCCGCCGCGATGCAATGCACATAGACGGGTCCGTGGCTGACCCATGCGGAGATCAGTTCGAGGCATTCCGCCAGCTGCGCCGGATCAGGGGGATGGCCGCATCGGTGATCGGGAAGCTCCCGCCGGCGCCAACGGAAGCGGGTATCGAGCGCTTCGGCAAGCGGGGATTCCTCGGGCCGGCAGAGGCTGAGGACGGAGCGGATGCCTTCGGAGCTCAGGCGGTCGAGATCGTCTCGGGTCGTGGGAGCGGAGCCGATGGCGAGCTCACCCAACAGAATCCAGCTGAAGAGCATGACTCCTAGTCGGTGTTCCCAAGAATGCGGACAAGGGCCAGAATGTTCACCAAACCGGAGAGGGGCTGGGAAACCGCACCAATGGCATCTGCTGTCTTGGCATAGTAATTCCTGTTGACGATGATCGTATCTCCGTCACGAAGCGCCGGGTTGGTTTCCGAGGAGATCCCTTCCTCGCTGTTCATTCTGTACACCCGTCGGGTCGCGGAGCCGTTGCGATTGAGCCGGATCAGCTCGATCCTCTTGCCCTGAGCCCGCCACTCCTCGAGTCCGCCGGCCAGGAGGATGGCCTTGTTCAGGGGAGTTCTGGCCGGAACGGTCTTCTCCCCCGGATTCTTGACCTCGCCGATCACATTCACGGTGATGTCGGTGGGAGCCAGGGTCGTGCTGGCGATCTCGGCGAACTCAGGCAGACCCTCGTTGGCGGTGTTCACCCGGATCACGTCTCCGTCGAAGAGGAGGGGGTTCTGGAACTGATCCCCTTCGAGAATGAGATTGAGCAGATTGACGCGGGTCCGCTTGAACCGTGGAGTGGTGCCAGGCAGCCGGCGCTGCAGGGTGACACTCCTCAGATTCGCGAGGTTGGTGACACCGCCGGCTTTCTGGATCGCATCGACCAGCGTGGGAAGGCCCGAGAAGCCGACACCGACCTCCGTCCGTGAGGCATCGCCACCGACGTTGAGGGTGTACAGCCCGGGATCCTCCACCTGCCCCACCACGGAGATGCGGAGGGGACGGGGCTGGGTGACGCTGAGCTGGAGATCCGGCCGCAGCAGCTGCTGGCGGTAGAGATCCTCCAGCCAGCTGGTCGCCTGGGGCAGCGTGAGGCCGGTGATCTTGGCGCTGCCGATGAGGGGGAGGGTGACCGTTCCGTCGTTGAGAACGTTGAGCGAGGTGGAGAGTTCCGAGGCGGCGAGGAACTTGATCTCCAACGCATCGCCGGGGCCGATGATGTAGCTGTCGTCCTGGAGCTGGTGAACGCCGGCTTCGAGGGGCTGCAGCGGTGCCGGCTCCGCATCGGGAAAGCCTTCCTGGGACATCTGCGGAGCAGCCAGGAGAGGTGGAATGGGCTGGCCGATGGCCAGGGCTGCCAGGGCGGCCAGAAGAGGGCGTCGGGCGGTCGCGGCCAAGGTCCAGCGTGGTCTCGGCGCCATGGTCTCGCACTTCTTCCGCTCCGGCGATACTGACACCCTCCACTTGGTCAGCTGGGTGAAGGGTGACAGTCCTCCAGCTTGCTGATCCGTAGGGTGTGCCCCACACTCGGCCGGGTTCGCGCCCCTCACCGTTGTCGGCACCTGTCGCTGCATCCAGTGCCTCCCCACGGTCGCGGCGGCCTCGGCCATGGGGCCTGGCTCTTGCCCTCCTGTTCTGGCAGCTTCCCGCGACGGCGGAGATCCCCCGGTGGGAACCCGTGGCTCCGCCGCCGCCGCTGCCCGCCGGCACTGACGCTCCAGTTCCGCCTCTGGCCCCCGCGCCTCCGGGACCGGTCTGGACCCTTGTCCCCCCCCCGGCTCCCCCGCCTGCCACCCGGCAGGAGGAAGTGCAGGTGGTGGCCGGGGGTCTCCGCTGGGAGGCTGTTCCGCAGAACGAGGTGGTCGCCCCGCTGGTTGCCAGCCAGGCGGAGGGCACTGCCGTGGCCACCCTCCGCTGGGAGTCCGTTCCCGAGGCGGAGGTGATCGAGCCCCGCCGTGCCATCGCCGAGTCCCTCGAGCTGCCGGATCCCGGAGCCCTCCCGGAACAGGCTTCCCCCGTGTGGCCGAAGATCCGCGGGGTCGCCCGCGGCATGACGGTGAACGGCTTGCCCTATCCCGATGTGGGATTGTTCGTCCCCAACGGCTTCGCCATGGATCCGGAGTTCACCGTCTCCGCGATCCTCGACGGCGTGAACCGCACCCGCAGCTGCCGCGTTCCTCCCAACGGCAACTGGCTGGACTGTGCCGATTCTGTCGCTTACCTGGAAGTGACGCCGCTGAAACTCGAGAACTTCAGCATGGGCCTGCAGTGGTCGGTCCAGAGTCTCACTGCACGAAACCAGGGGACGGCCACCTTCGCCGGCCAGTCCCTGGGCTTCCGCATGGCCTGGAACCTCACCCCCACCACGGGCATCGCCTTCGGTGGGGAACACATCATCCAGTTCGACAACACGGTCGACCTGGGCCGGAACTTCTACCTGGTGCTCTCCCAGGGCGTTCCGCTGGGCCGGGGCGAGACCCCCCCGATGCTGGTGGGAACGATCGGGATCGGCTCGGACTTCTACGGCTTCGGCAACACCGAGGGGAACGGCACCCTGGGCTCCACCGACTGCCTCAGCGGCAACAACATCAGCAGTCCCGACTTCCCGGAAGGGCGGGACTGTTACTGGGGACCGATCGGATCCATCAGCCTGGCCCTGAACAGCCGCGTGGCCTTCGGAGCGGAATGGTTCGGCTACGGCTTCGGTGCCGGAGTCTCCCTGCGTCCCTTCAGGGAACTGCCGGTCACCTTCTCGGTCTATGCCACAGACTTTCTCGGCAATACCCCGGATTACATCCAGGAAGGCTGCACGACCGATCCCTGCGAGGCCCGCTACTACGGAAAGATGACCGTGTCGTTCTGACGGAGGT
>CAZVPB010000125.1:0-6956 GCA_964628165.1 uncultured Cyanobium sp. | reverse complement strand
GACCCTGGGTCAGCTGATCGCCTTCCGCATCATCAGCGGCTACGTCACCCAGCCGATGCTGCGGCTGTCCTCGATCTGGCAGAACATCCAGGAGCTGCGGGTCTCCTTCGAACGGCTCGGCGACGTGATCAACACGCCGCAGGAATCGACCGAGGAGGACCAGGCCAAGATTCCCCTGCCTCCGATCACCGGAAAGGTGGAGTTCGAGGCCGTCACCTTCTCGTTCAATCCGGGCACCCCGCCGGTGCTCAAGGACATCAACCTGGTGGTGGAGCCCCACACCTTTCTCGGCATCGCCGGCCAGAGCGGCAGCGGCAAGAGCACCCTCGTGAAGCTGCTGCCCCGTCTCTACCCGCCCTCCAGGGGCCGGGTGCTGATCGATGGCTACGACATCGACAAGGTGGAGCTCTATTCCCTGCGCCGCCAGATCGGCATCGTGCCCCAGGATCCGCTCCTCTTCAGCGGCACGGTGAGCGAGAACATCGCCCTCACCCAGCCGGAGGCCAGCAGCGAGGAGATCGTCGAGGCCGCGAGGGTCGCCTGCGCCCATGACTTCATCATGGAACTTCCCGCCGGCTACAGCACTCCGGTGGGCGAGCGGGGCGCCAATCTCTCGGGCGGCCAGCGTCAGCGGATCGCGATCGCCCGCACCCTGCTGAGCAATCCGAAGCTGCTGGTGATGGATGAGGCCACCAGCGCCCTGGACTACGACACTGAGCGAAAGGTTTGTGACAACCTGCTCCATTTCCTGAAGGACTGCACGGTGTTCTTCATCACTCACCGGCTCAGCACGATCCGCAGGGCCCATAAGATCGTGATGTTGCATCAGGGCGCCATCGTGGAAACGGGCAGCCACGATGAACTGATGACCGCGAGGGGCCGCTACTACGCTCTCTACCGCCAGCAGGAGGCCGGCTGATGAAACTCGTCCAGCGAGCTCAGGATGCGATCGAGCAGCGCGTCGGGGCGATCGACCACGACGAGAGCGTCCTGCAGCAGTCCCAGCGCTGGACCCGGGCGGTGATCTGGGGTCTGATCGGCACCACCGCCTTCGGGGTGGGCTGGCTGGCCCTGGCCAAGACCGAGGAGATCGTGGTGGCCCCCGGCAAGCTCGAACCGATCGGGGCCGTGAGGGAAGTGCAGATGCCCATCGGCGGGGTGGCGAAGGAGATCCTGGTGAAGGACGGTGATGCGGTGAAGGCGGGCCAGGTGGTGATGCGTCTCGATACCGAGGCGAGCACACAGCGGCAGCTCTCCCTGCGGCAGAGCCTCCAGCACAAGCAGGAACAGCTGCGCACCAAGACGGATCAGCTGGCGCTGAAGCAACAGGAACTGGCCCGCTATCTCCAGCTCAACGACGAGGAGGTGTCGAAGCTGGAGAAGACCCTTGCCCTCGACCAGGAGATCATGCGGCGGCTCCAGACCCTTTCCCAGCAGGGGGCCGCGGGGGAACTGCAGTATCTGCAGCAACGCAACCGCGTGCAGGAGGGGGAGGGCCAGCTCATGCAGACCAGGGTGGACCGCTTCCGGCAGAAGGCGATCCTCGACCAGGGCATCCAGCAGCTGCAGGGGGAGATCGCGGCCCTCCAGAGCGAGACCGCCGACCTCCGCAGCCAGCTCACCGAAGCGAGCGTGACGCTCCGTTACCAGGCGCTGCATTCGCCGGTGAACGGGGTGGTGTTCGACCTCAAACCGAAATCCCCGGGCTTCACCGCCCAGGGCACCGAAACGATCATGAAGATCGTCCCCTACGACAATCTCCAGGCCAAGGTGGAGATCGCCAGCAGCGACATCGGCTTCGTGCGGACAGGCATGCCGGTCGACATCAGCATCGATTCCTTTCCCGCCACCGACTTCGGGGTCCTTCAGGGAACGGTCAAACAGATCGGATCGGATGCCCTGCCACCGGATCCCCAGAAGCAGCGGGATGTCTATCGCTTCCCTTCCACCATCAGCCTGGCCAGCCAGCAGCTGAAGCTCAAGAGCGGCAGGCAACTGCCCCTCCAGGTGGGCATGAGTCTACATGCCAACATCAAGTTGCGTCAGGTGAGCTACCTGCAGCTCCTGCTTGGCACCTTCCGGGACAAGGCCGACTCGCTGCGGCAGATCTGAAACCGCCCAGACAGCTGGCCATGAACAAGCCCCTCCCCAGGGAGGGGCCTGTTCCCGCCTGATTTCAGATCAGCGGAGCCCCCGAAGCCTCGATCAGGAGGATCTGCCCACCCTCCACCAGGTAATTGTCACCGAGGATGTTTCCATCGGCGAGGCTGTGGGCCTGCACCGTGGAGAGGAACAGGGATCCCGCCTCCTCTCCGAAGAGGCCGGAGACATCGATGATGCCGGAGGATTCCCACTCGCCCACGCTGGTGGGGGCATCATCGCTCTGTCCATAGACTGAAGGTACTGCCGAACGGTTGATCTGGGCCCAGCGCTCGGCCAGGGCCTGGCCGGTGAGGGAGCCATCGACCACCTGGGCGTTGGCCGCCACCGGGTCAAGCTTCCAGATCGAGGCTTCCTCATCTCCAAAGGGGGTGACGCTGCGGTCCTCCTGGACGTAGATGAAACCATCGGCACTCCACACCAGATTGTCGGGACTGCGAAGGCCGGTGAGGGAATCATGGTCGGCGCCTGGAGTCACCGTGGCGTCGAAGTCACCGTCGTAGATCACCTTCAGAGTGCTGGAGCCGGAGGCAGCGATCAACCCCTCCGAGGTGAAGGCAGCGGTGAAATCCAGCGTCAGCACATCGCCATAGGCATCGCGCCCGCCATAGCCCTGGTCGTCGATCACGAAGGCGCCATTCGGGCCGGAACCTTCGATGGTTTCACCGGAGCGGGCGTTGCTGCCGGTGGTGGAGAACACCACCTGCTGTCCATCGGTGGGACTGGTGTGCACGTCCTCGAGCCGGACCAGGGAAAGACCGCCGGCGTGATGGGCCTCGGCCCGCAGGGTGTCCATGTCCCAGCCGGCGATCGTGGCTCCATCCCCCAGCGCAACCCAACGGCCGTCGATGCCGGTGAAGGTGCCGTTGGCGTTGGTGAAGTCGGAGAGGTCCTCGGCATCGGGACGGCCGTTGCCGTTGGTGTCCGGCAGGGCCTCGGGCGCGAAGGTGTACAGGGTGCCGTTCAGACCCAGGCCATTCCGGTCCAGGAAGGAAGCGCCGGAAGACATGTCCTTCACCCCGACCCACAGCAGCGGCGTCGCCGCCCGGGTGTCGTCCATCAGCAGCACCGCGGTGGTGGCGGCATCGCCGCTGTCCACCAGGGTGGCGTTCTCCCAGCCGGCGCGGCCCAGCGCCGGTGCCGCCCAGAAATCACCGCTGGCGGTGTCGAGGGCCCACATCAACCCCTCATCGGCCTCCTCGCCGGTGAGGTAGATGTCATCGACGAATCCGCTGCCGCTGGCGAAGTGACCGGTGCCGGCCTGACCCGAGAAGAAGCCGGCGGAACAGAACCGATCGAAGCCCTCGAAGGAGCCGGTCACATCGGTGCCGGTTTCGTCGTAGATGGTGCTGTAGGCAAGCCCCCCGCTCAGCACCACGGGCTGATGGCCATTGGCCGGGTTGTCATCGCCATCCGGATCGATGACGAACTTCTGGATGCGGGCTCCGGTGAGGTAATGATCGCCGCCGTCGAGGGAGTAGGGGCTGCCGTCCTCGCGGTTGAGCTCGCTGTTGACCAGCAGGGTGAAGGTGCCGTCGCCATTGGCATAGGCGCCCATGCCGTCGAAGATGCCGGTGGGCACGTACTGGCCCTCGCCGGGGCTGGGATCCCCGAAGGAATCCAGCCCGCTGGCCACGCCCTCGCCCACGGTGATGAGCGGAGTGAGCTCGAGGCTGGCCGTGTCACCCGATGGATTGACCACATCCTTCAGCATCGCCTCGCTGAAGCTGCCGGCTTCGGGGTAGGGAATCTGGGGCGGAGGCACCGGCACCGGCGGCTCGCCGGCGATCAGTTGGGCCAGGTCCACGAAGTCGAGGGTGCGGGACACCTCGTTGGACACCAGCAGCAGAGGCGCTCCGGTGGGGCTGTCGGCGGCGGGTACGACGGTGAGACCCTCCGGCGAGACGCTGCCCTCCAGCACCAGATAGTTGATGAACTCCGGATCGGCGGGATCGCTGACGCGGAACACGGCCAGGAGGCTCTTCGTGGTGCGCTCGGTGCCCACCACGAAATACGTCTCTCCATCGACCTCGAAGGCGACCCCCATCTCGGGCTCCACCCCCTTGTCGTCACTCCGGTCATCGGGATACACCCCGGCAGCCACGGCGATGTTCTGCAGCCAGGTGCTGCTGTCCCACACTGGGTTGCCGTCGGCATCGAAGATGGTGAAGCTGCGGGTCCCGAAGGCGGTGTCCTCCGGCGTCACACCATCGACGATGGTCTTCAGGCGTTCCTCGACGCGGTCCTCGTCCTCATAGATGTCACCCTCATCGAATCCGGCGATGTCTTCGCGGGGGTAGGTGCGGGCATCCCCTTCGTTCACGGTCACGAAGTAGGTGGTGCCGTCGATGGCGAAAGATCCGATCCCGTCGGGAAGCCGCAGGCCCGTGTACTCCTGGCCGAAGGCGGGATGGAAACCGCCGTCTTTGTCGGTGAGGTCGACCCACTGCTCACTGAAATCGACACTGCCGAGCCCGAAGACCTGCTCGATCGTGTTGGTGAGGAGGTTCACCTTGGCGACCCCGTTGTTCTCCTGAAGGGTCACGAAGGCGTAGTTCCCGATCACGGTGATCGCCTCGGGCTCCACATCCTGCGGGGTGGTCGCGCCGAACGGCTTCGGAAGCCGCAGGTCCTCGATGCCGGGAATGGATCCATCGAACACGAGCTCCTCATAGGTGGAGGAACTCTTTCCCTTGCCTTTTCCCTTCCCCTTGCCGTTGCCCTGGGTGGAGGAAAGACTGATGATGCCGATGGATCCGGCGGGATCCTCACCTCCACGGGAAGGATCGTAAAGGTTGCTGGGCTCCGCCTCGTTGGCCACCACCAGCTTGGTGCCATCCTCGCTGAAGGCCACGCTGTCGGGCAGATATCCGACATCGACCGCTTCGAGCAGCTTCAGCTTTCCGCCACCATTGACGCGGAACAGGAGCACCTTGCCGGGTTCGGGATTGCTGGCATAGTCCGCGGGTGAGACCGCCACCGCGAGGGTGTTGCCGTAGGTCGCCACGGACTGGGCGGTCCAGCCTGCGCCGAGGAAATCACCCAGATCCACCGTGTCCGTGGTCAGGTCCTTGCGGCCGAGCTTCTTCGCGTCCGTAACGGTGAGCTGATCACCCCCGCCTGCCGAAACCACGTAAAAGTTGTTTCCGATCTTGACGTAATCGGAGATTTCCGCTTCGGCGGAAACGGAGGCGATCAGGGGCATGGGATGAACTTCACCGCTTCCTCAGGCTGTCCCGCGACAGGCCGAAAGAGCTCAAGCCGAGGTTAAGGAGATTCGAGAAGTGATGCCCGCGACATCCATCGGCAGCGCGCAATACATCGGATCTGGATGCAGATCCTCGTTCCCGCCGCTTTCCTGGCCGGAGGGTGCCGCTGCAGTGGTGGATCTCAGCCCAGATCCGCCAGCCGGCCCCGCGCCAGCGCCGCCTGGGCCTCGGCCTCCGCCAGGTTGGCGCGGCAGGCGGCCACCACCTCCGGCGGCGCCTTGCCGGCGAAGTTGGGATTGGCGAGGCGGCCGGCCAGGCCGGCGATCTCCTTCTCGGCCTTGGCCAGGTCCTTCTCCAGCCGGCCCCGCAAGGCATCGAGATCCACCAGGCCCTCCAGCGGCAGCAGCACCTGCAGCTCGCCGCTCACCCCCGCCAGGCAGGTGCGGCCCGCACCGTCCCCAACGGAGCCGTTCGTCGTGGCCGGGCGCACCTCCACCGCGTTGGCCCGGGTGAGGGCGGCGATGTCGTCGCTGGCCTCGGTGAGCAGGGCCGACAGGTCGTCGCGGTCGGTGACGAAGGCCACAGGAGCCGCCTGGCCCGGTTTGAGCCCCGCCACGGCCCGCAGGTTGCGCACCACCCGGATCGCCTCGATCAGTTCGGCGAAGCGCCGCTCCAGATCCTCGTCGAGGGCGGCCTCGTCGCAGCCGGGCCAGGTCTGGCGGGCCAGAAAGGTGTCCTCCGGCGCGCCGTTGAGGGCATGCCAGAGCTCCTCGCTGAGGTGGGGCATCAGCGGGTGCAGCATCACCAGCAGCTCGTTGAGCACCTTCGCCAGCACCTGGCGGGCCACCCGCTGGTCGGCCAGGGCCTCCTGCAGCGCCGCCCCCTCCAGGCCGGCCGGCGGGCTGAGCCGGCGCTTGATCAGCTCCAGATACCAGTCGCACACCTCGTTCCAGGCGAACTCCCACAGCCCCTTGGCCGCTTCGCCGAGGCCATAGCCGGCGTAGCGCCCGGCCGTCTGGCCGTTCACCCGCGCCAGCCGGGCGAGGATCCAGCGGTCCGCCAGCCGCAGCCGGGCCGGATCCGGCTGCCCCAGCGAAGCCGGCGTCTCACCCGCCAGGTTCATCAGGGCGAAGCGGGTGGCGTTCCACAGCTTGTTGGCGAAGTTGCGGGCCGACTCCACCGTGGCCGAGGCGCCGGATTGGCGGTCGTAGTCGAGGCGGATGTCCTGGCCGGCACCCGCCACCTCCCGCACCAGGGCGAACCGCAGCGCATCGGCGCCGTAGCGCTCGATCAGCGGCAGCGGGTCGATGCCGTTGCCGGCGCTCTTGCTCATCTTGCGGTTGTTCTCGTCCCGCACCAGGCCGTGGATGTACACGTCCCGGAAGGGGATCCAGGCCTCAGGGCCAGCCCCCTCGTCGAGGAAGGCGCCGGCCATCATCGTCATCCGCGCCACCCAGAAGAAGATGATGTCGAAGCCCGTCACCAGCAGGCTGGTGGGGTACCAGGTGGCCAGATCCTCGCTCTGCTCCTCCGGCCAGCCCAGGGTGGAGAAGGGCCACAGGCCGCTGGAGAACCAGGTGTCGAGCA
>CAZVPB010000124.1:0-6961 GCA_964628165.1 uncultured Cyanobium sp. | reverse complement strand
GCTCGAGAAGAAGTTCGGCGCCCCCGACGTCGTCAACGACGGCGTGACGATCGCCAAGGAGATCGAACTCGAGGATCCGTTCGAGAACCTGGGCGCCAAGCTCATGCAGCAGGTGGCCTCGAAGACCAAGGACACCGCCGGCGACGGCACCACCACCGCCACGGTGCTCGCCCAGGCCATGGTGCAGGAAGGGCTCCGCAACGTGGCCGCCGGAGCCAATCCCGTCACCCTGCGGCGGGGCATGGAGCGGGCCGCCGCCGTGCTGGTGGAGGCGCTGGAGAAGCGCTCCACGCCGGTGCAGGGGGAGGCGATCCGCCAGGTGGCCACGGTGAGTTCCGGCAACGACGAGGAGATCGGCCGGATGATCGCCGCCGCCATGGACAAGGTCACCGCCGACGGGGTGATCACCGTGGAGGAATCGAAATCCCTCCTCACCGAGCTGGAGGTGACCGAGGGGATGGCCTTCGACCGCGGCTACTCCTCCCCCTACTTCGTCACCGACCAGGACCGCCGGGAATGCGTCTTCGACGATCCCCTGCTGCTCGTCACCGACCGCAAGGTGAGCTCCGTGGCGGATCTGGTGCCGATCCTCGAGGCCGTGACCCGCAGCGGCCGGCCGCTCGTCCTCCTGGCGGAGGAGGTGGAGGGTGAGGCCCTCGCCACCCTCGTGGTGAACAAGACCCGCGGGGTGCTGCAGGTGGCCGCGGTCCGCGCCCCCGGCTTCGGCGACCGTCGCAAGGCCATGCTCGAGGACATCGCCGTCCTCACCGGCGCCAGCGTGATCAGCGAGGACCGGGGCATGAGCCTGGAGAAGGCGACCCTCGCCGACCTGGGCCAGGCCCACCGGATCACCATCACCAAGGACGAGACGACCATCGTGGCGAGGGAGGAGCACCGCGCCGCGGTGAGCGACCGCATCGCCGCCATCCGCCGTGAGATGGACGCCACCGACTCCGACTACGACCGCGAGAAACTGGCCGAACGCATCGCCAAGCTGGCGGGCGGTGTCGCCGTGATCAAGGTCGGCGCCCCCACCGAGACGGAACTGCGCAACCGCAAGCTGCGCATCGAGGACGCCCTCAATGCCACCCGGGCGGCGGTGGAGGAGGGCATCGTCGCGGGAGGCGGCTTCACCCTGGTGCAGCTGGCCGACGACCTCGATCCCCTTCTCGCCGGGGCCGTGGGCGACGAGCGCACCGGCATCGAGATCGTCCAGCGGGCCCTGGCCGCGCCGATCCGCCAGATCGCCGAGAACGCCGGCAGCAACGGCGAGGTGGTGATCGAGCAGGTGAGGAGCCGGGGCCAGGGGTTCAACGCCCTCTCCCGCACCTACGAGGACCTGCTGGCCAGCGGCATCATCGATGCCACCAAGGTGGTGCGCCTCGGCCTCCAGGACGCCGTCTCGATCGCCGCGCTGCTCATCACCACCGAGGCGGTGATCGCCGACAAGCCCGAGCCCCCGGCTCCCCCCGCCGGCGGTGACGGCATGGGTGGCATGGGCGGGATGGGCGGCATGGGGGGCATGGGCATGCCCGGCATGATGTGATCGCCTGATCACCCGCCGGGGGCGGCCTGCGCCTCAGCTCAGGGCGTTCACGAAGGTCTCCACCAGCAGATCCACGCCGGTGATCGCCGTCCCCACCACCACCGCATCCGCCCCCTCCGCCAGGGCACGGCCCGCGTCCCGCGGCGTGGCCACTCCCCCTTCGCAGATCAGGGTCACCCGCTCCGGCAGTTCCCGGCGCAACGGAGCCAGAAGATCCCAGGCCGGCGGCCGCAGCGCCGCCGTCTCCTCGGTGTAGCCGTAGAGGGTGGTTCCCACCCAGTCGAAGCCCAGCTCCGCCGCCCTGAGGCCGTTGGCGACGCTGTCCACATCGGCCATCAGGGCGGCGCCGAGTTCCCCGCGGGCCCGCTGCACCAGATCCTCGAGGCTCTGCCCGCCGGGACGGGCCCGGCCGGTCGCGTCGAGCGCCACCACGTCGGCCCCGGCCGACCACACCGCCTGGATCTCCTGCCAGCCCGGCGTGATGTACACGGAGCTGTCGGGAAAGGTCCGCTTCCACAGCCCCACGATCAGCGCCGCGGGGCATCGTCTCCGCACAGCGCCGATGTGCTCGGGGCTCTCGAGCCGCACACCGATGGCTCCCCGCGCCAGGCTTGCCTCCGCCATCGCCGCGATCACGGCGGGATCCCGCAGGGGCGAACCCGGAGGCGCCTGCACGGACACGATCAGGCCGCCCTGCAGCCGTTCACGGGATGGAAGCGACAAGACCCCTGACCCTCAGGAGGCGCGGGGCAGCTGATCGTCCGCTTCCGGCAGCCAGCTCCGCAGATCGGAGAGGGCCGAAGGCGCCGGGGCCGCCGTTTCGGGGCCGCGCCCTGGCGCCGCGGAAGCGCCATCGGCCAGAAAGGGCGGAATCTGGGGCTGGGCCGGCTGGGGGGGCCTGGCCTGATGCGCGGGCTGGGCCGGCTGCTGTTCGGACTCCTCCTCCTCGAACAGTTCCTCCTCCCCGCCGTCGAAGCCGGAGGCGTCGAGGCGGTGGAAGGCATCGCGCGCCTCCTCGAGGCAGCCCCGCACCAGGGACTTCATCCGGGCGAAGGCGCCGCGCCTGCGGGGGGCCGGCGCGGGACCGTCCCCATGGAGGTCCCCGTGGTCATCGATCGGATCCGAGGCCGGGGAGGACTGGGGGCTGGAGACGAAGCCGGGAGGTGTCGTGCCGAGGGGAGGGAAGGCCGCCTCCAGATCGAAGCTCCACTCCTGCGGCAGGGGGGGGACGGCGGAGTCGGCATCGGAGGCCGCCGGCGCCTCGGGGAGGTCCAAGGCAGACGGCTCGTCCAGGGCAGGAGGCTGGTCCTCCTCGGCCGGCGCTTCTGAGGCGCCGACGGGGAGAGGATCGACGGCGGGGGGATCGAAGGCAGGCAGTTCGAAGGAGGGCAGTTCGAAGGTGAGGGGCGGCAGTTCCGTGGCGGTCACCGGCTCCGTTTCGGACTCGGGGGCGGCGGGAGGCTCGGCAAGCGCTGCGGTTTCGGTCGGGGGTTCCGCCACCGCCGGCTGCTCCAGCTGCCCGCGCAGCCAGTCGGCCGCCGCCGGTCCCTGCAGGGAGGCGATTTGGGCCATCAGCGGCTCCAGCGAGGCGTGTCCACGGCGGTGCACCCACCGCTGGAGCTGCCGCGCCGCCGCCACGGCGTCACCGGCCTGCACCGCCTGGATCAGGGCATCCTGGGGATCGGGAGCGCGGAGAAGGGGATCCTGCGGGGCGGAGGCGGAGACGGCCACGGTGGGAGGGAGTTCAGGTGAGCTTGCGATCCAGCAGGGGGCGGATCGCCAGGAACAGACCGGCCGCCAGGGCCGCAAGGATGCCGAGGCACACGGCGGCGGAGAGATCCCCGTAGGGGGCGTTCAGAACGACGTCGGAGAGGTGGAAGCCCCCGGCGTAGGCGGCACGGATCGGTTCAATCGCGAAGGTAAGGGGATTCAGGGCCGCAAGCCAGCCCAGCCAGGGGGGCATGAACGAGATCGGAGCCAGAGCGGTGCTCGCGAACAGCAGCGGCAGGTTCGCCACGAAGATCACCGCGATCAGTTCGATGTGGCCGGGAAGGGCGAAGGCCAGCCCGAGGCTGAGGGCGGTGACGGCGAAGATCAGGAGCAGAAGGGTCACCAGCACCAGCACCAGCCCGGCCGCCCCCGGCCAGCCGTAGCCCAGAAGGGCGGCGGTGGCCATGATCGCCACGCTCTGCACCAGGCTGAGGCTGGTGATGTAGAGCACCGACGCCAGCACGATCGAGCTGCGGGAACGGAGCGGGGCCACCAGCAGGCGGTTGAGGAAGCCGAACTCCCGGTCGAACATCACCGGCAGACCGGCGTTGAGGGCGCCGCTGAAGGCGGTGAACACGATCACGCCGGCGCCGAGGAAGCGGCCGTAGCTCATGCCGCTCGGCAGCAACCCTTCCGGCGCCCGCGAGAAGAGGGCTCCGAAGAGCACCAGCCAGATCAGCGGCTGCAACACCCCCGCCACCAGCGTGGAGGGCCGGCGCATCAGCTGCACGAAGAGGCGCCGGGTGAGGGCGAGGGTCTCCTGGAGGATCTCGGCGGCCGCCGAAGGCTCCTCGGTGGTGGCGGGGAAGGGCCCGAAGGAGGGGGTGGCGCTCGTCATGGATCAGCGGTCGGTGGAAATCAGGCGGAAGAAGAGGAAGGAGGGTCAGCGCATCGAGCGGCGCTTCTCGGCCCGGACGTCCCGGCGGCCCGCCACCGAGAGCTCCGCATCCATCAGGGTGCGGCCGGTGGCCTGGAGATACACGTCGTCGAGGCTCGGGCGGCTCTGGGCGAGGGCGAAGACCGGCAGCTCGGCCTCCGCCAGCTGGGTGCGCAACTGCTCCACCACGGCGCTGTCCTCCACCACGAGATTGAGGGAGAAGCCCTGGGCCCGGTTCACCACCACCTCCCGCACGCCGCGGCAGCGGCTCAGGATCTCCTTGACCCGGTTCGCCTCGTGCTCGTCGCTGAACTCCCGCACCCGCAGGGTCACCCGGTCGCCGCCCAGGGCCTGCTTGAGGGCGGTGGGGGCGCCTTCGGCGAGCACCCGGCCGCCGTCGATGATCGCGAGCCGGTCGGAGAGGGCATCCACCTCCTCGAGGTAGTGGCTGCTCAGCAGCACGGTGACGCCGTCGTCGCGGAGGCGGCGCAGCACCTCCCAGATCGCCGCACGGCTCTCGATGTCGAGTCCGACGGTGGGCTCGTCCAGCACCAGCACCCGCGGACCGTGGAGCAGACCGGCGGCCAGGTCGAGCCGTCGCCGCATGCCGCCGGAATAGGTGCCGCAGCGGCGGTCGATCCACTCCGCCATGCCCAGCAGGTCCACCAGCGCGTCGATGCGCCGGTCCCGCTCGTCGCGGCGGAGGTGGTGCAGATCGCCGGTGAGCCGGAGCAGTTCGCGGCCGGTGAGGATCTTGTCGAGGGCCACCTCCTGGGCCACGAAGCCCAGCAGACGGCGCACCCGGCGGGGTTCGGCGAGGGCGTCGACGCCCCCCACCCGCACGCTGCCGGAATCCGGCGGGAGGAGAGTGGCGAGGATGCGGAGGGTGGTGGTCTTGCCGGCGCCGTTGGGACCGAGCAGACCGTAGAGACATCCCTCCGGCACCGAGAGGCAGAGGTCGTCGAGGGCCTGGACCGAGCTGCCCCTGCCGGTGTCGTAGCTCTTGCTGAGGTGCTGCAGCTCGATCAAGCCAGGATCACTCCGGTTCGGAATCGGGGCGGCAATCTAGGCAGCGCCGAGCACCAGCCGGCTCGCCCCGGCCCACCCCCCCAGGTGCTGGAGCGGGTCGAAGGCGGCCGCCTGGGGCAGCCGGGCCATCACCAGAAGCAGGCAGATGCCGAAGAGATAGAAGATCGACCAGCGGAAGAGATGACGGGCCCTCTGCGGATCCTCGGGGAGCTGCAGCAGGCGGTGGCTCAGCTGCAGCAGCCGGCCGTTGAACGGACCGAGCAGCAGGGCGTAGAGCCAGCCGCCGGTGGGCAGCACGAGGGCCCCGATCGAACTGACCGCCACGGTGATCCAGGCGTAGTGCCCGATGGCCCGGGCGGTGTATCCCACCCCCTTCACCACCGGCAGCATGGGGATGCCGACCGAGCGGTAGTCCTCCCGCAGCAGCAGGGAAAGGGCCCAGAAATGGGCCGGTGTCCACACCATCACCAGGGTGAACAGCCACCAGCCGCCCCAGCCGGGCAGACCGCCGGCGGCGGCGGCGCCGACCAGGGGGGGGATCGCGCCGGCCACCCCGCCGATCACGATGTTGCGAGGGGTGCGGGGCTTGAGCAGGGCCGTGTAGAGCAGCACGTAGCTGCACAGGCCGAGCAGGGCGAGGGCGGCGGCGAGGGGGTTGACCCCGCGCACGAGGACGGCGACCGAGGCGAGGGTGAGGGCCACCGCCAGGGCGAAGGCATGGCGCTGGGCGAGCCGGCCGGAGGGCAGGGCGCGGCGGCTCGTGCGGGCCATGCGGCCGTCGAGATCCTGCTCCCACAGGCAGTTGAGCACTCCCGCGGCGGCCGAGGCCAGGGCTCCCCCCAGCAGGGTGCAGCCGATCGTGAGGGGACGCAGGGGCCAGGCGGCGGTGAGGGCCATGCCGCCGATGGTGGTGGCGAGCAGGAGGGGAATGAGCCTCGGCTTGGCCACCTCCAGCCAGGCCGGCAGGCGCGGCGAGGGACGCGCGGAAACCGCTTCAGCCATGGACCACCTCCAGCGGTGACAGGGACTCCCCGGCGGGTCGCGGCGAGGAGAGGGTGCGGCCCCACACGGCCCCGACCAGGGCCACCAGGAGGGCGGCAAGGAGCTGATGGGCCACGGTGACCGCGGCCACGTCGAGGCTCAGCCGCATGGTGAGAACCCCGAGGAACACCTGCAGGGGCACCAGGGCGGCGGCCGCCGCCACGAGGGCCTGGAGCCGCCGGTGATCCTGCGGGAGGGCCAGACAGGCGAGAGCCAGCAGAAGCAGGGAGGCAGCGGCGGGCCATGCCATCAGGCGGTGCCACCCCAGCCAGGCGCAGTCCTCGCCGGCGGCGAGGCAGCGGCCGGCGGCCCAGCGGCTGGCCATGGCCCCGCCGAGGAGGCACTGACCCAGGAGCGGCAGGCCGGCGGCGAAGGCGAGGGGGCGCCACCAGAGCGGCAGCGATGCGGGGGAGGGCCCGCCGGCTGGTGGAAGGTCGAGCTGGAGACGCTGATGGACCGCGCTCACCAGCAGAACCAGGGCCAGGGCGGTGGCCAGGTGGGCCGTCACCGTGGAGGCGTCAAGCAGCCGTGTCACGGTGAGGGCCCCGAGCCCCCCCTGCACCGCCACCAGCGCCAGGCAGAGCAGGCAGGCCGCCGGCAGCCCGGCCGGCAGGCGGTCGCGCCAGCGGAGGCTCAGGCCCGCCATCACCAGCAGGGCTATTCCCACCAGCAACGCATCCAGGCGGTGGAACCACTCC
>CAZVPB010000123.1:0-6971 GCA_964628165.1 uncultured Cyanobium sp. | reverse complement strand
GGCCACCCCGAGCATGGTGGGGGCGTTGGGGCCGTAGATGTCGGCGTCGAGCAGGGCCACGCGCAGGCCGCCGCGGGCCAGGGAGCAGGCGAGGTTCACCGCCACGGTGCTCTTGCCCACGCCGCCCTTGCCGCTGCTCACCGCGATCACGGTGCGCACGCCGGGAACGGGCTGACGCGGCGGCGGCTGGCCGGGGCCATGGCCGGCGCCGCCGATCGGCCCGGCGGAGGGGGCCTGCCCGGGGGCGGCCTCACCGGGCTGGGCGAGCTCGATCTGGACGTCGTCGACCCCTTCGAGGGCGAGCAGGGCACCGCGCGCCTCGGTGGCGATCCGGTCCCGCTGGCTGGCCGCGAAGCCGGGGAGGGCAAGGCGGAACACCGCCCGTCCCTCCTTCAGGCGCACATCCCGGATCCAGCCGAGCTCGAGCAGGCTCCGGCCGCTGCCGGCGTCCTCGAGGGACTCGAGCGCGTGGCGGGCGTTCTCGAGGGTGGGCATCCGGTGGGTCGGTCCAGGCGAGTCGGGATCCTAGGGGCGTGACAGAGGCTCTCGAAGGCTTGTGCGGCGACCGGACGGGCTGGAAAGGTGAGCCCATCCCCCTTCCGCGCCCGCGGGGCGCCCGCCGATGGAGACTCCGCCCCCCGATTCCCGCGCCCGTGCCCGGCAGCTGCTCATGGGCCTGCAGGACACGATCTGCGCAGGGCTCGAGAGTCTCGACGGCGAGGGCCGCTTCCTCGAGGAGAGCTGGGAGCGGCCCGAGGGCGGCGGCGGCCGCAGCCGGGTGATGAAGGCCGGGGCCGTCTTCGAGCAGGGGGGCGTGAACTTCTCCGAGGTGGAGGGGGACCACCTGCCCCCCTCGATCCTCGGCCAGCGGCCCGAGGCGGAAGGCCACCGCTGGTTCGCGATCGGCACCTCGATGGTGCTGCATCCCCGCAATCCCTGGGTGCCCACGGTTCACCTCAACTACCGCTACTTCCAGGCGGGGCCGGTGTGGTGGTTCGGCGGCGGGGCCGATCTCACCCCCTACTACCCCTTCCTCGAGGATGCCCGCCACTTCCACCGCACCCTCAAGCAGGCCTGCGACGGCGTCGACCCGGCCTACTACACCGTCTTCAAGCCGTGGTGCGACGAATACTTCTATCTCCGCCACCGCGACGAATCCCGCGGCGTGGGGGGAATCTTCTACGACTATCAGGATGCCTCCGGCGAGCTCTACCGGGGGCCCGATCCCCGGGGTGCGGCGGCCGAGGCGGGCAGGGCGGCGGGGCCCATCCGGCATGACTGGGAGAAGCTGCTTTCGCTCGCCTCCGCCTGCGGCCATGCCTTCCTTCCCAGCTACCGGCCGATCGTCGAGCGGCGTCAGCCGATCGGCTGGGGGGACAGGGAGCGGCAGTTCCAGCTCTACCGCCGCGGACGCTACGTGGAGTTCAATCTCGTGTTCGACCGCGGCACCATCTTCGGCCTCCAGACCCGCGGCCGCACCGAGTCGATCCTGATGTCCCTGCCGCCGCTGGTGCGCTGGGAATACGGCTACGCGCCCGATCCCGGCAGCCGCGAGTCCCTGCTCACCGAGGTGTTCACCCGCCCCCAGAACTGGCTCGAGGATCCGACTCTGGAGGAGCGCTGCCGACCGTACGGGGCGGTGACGTGAGGGCGGTGGGGGCGCTCCGGCGTCCCAGACCCATCTCCAGGGCGTCCACGATGCGGGTGGCGATCGTCCGCACGGTGGCGGCACGCAGGGCGGGATCCCGCAGGGAGGCCTCCAGACGCCCCTCGAGCTTGCCCACCTCCAGCAGCGAGATGCCGCGGCGGGGGCCGCCCAGCACCTGGCGGAACCGCATCGGATAGCCCCCGAAGGCGCGCGCCAGGCTCTCGTCGATCAGCGTGAAGGGGCGGTGCATGGCGGGGATGAGTCCGGAGCCCACCCCGTCGGGCCCATAGGCGTCGAAGTGAATCTCCAGGGCGTAACCGCCCCGGGCGGCGTGGGCGGCGCCGGCGCTCCAGTTGGTGCCGGGGGCGTCGCCATCGCGGATGTTGCGGAACGGCGGCTGGTGGTAGGCGATCGCCAGCCCCCGCTGCCGGCCCAGCCTCACCACCTCTTCCGCCACCACGATGTTCCAGTAGAGCTCGTCGGTGATGCCCGGATACATCGGCCGGGCGCCCCTCAGGGCCACCGCCTCGCCGCGGGTGCCCGGACCGGCCACGTTCTGGGAGTCGGCGTGGCCCGCCATCACCAGGATCGGTGTGTCGGGCGCCACCCGGCTGCGGCCGATCCAGTCCCGGGGCAGGCGGCTGCGGGGCCCGAGGAGAGGATCCACCTGGAGGCCGACTCCGCCCGGGGCCTGTTCGACGGCGGGAGCGGCGCCGGCTCCCAGGAGGGAGGCCGCCAGCAGCAGGGCAGGAAGACGGGAGGGCATGGGGGTCGGGTTCAGATGGGGGAGCTCAGCAGGGCGCCGTCGCTGGCGAGGTCGAGGCGGGGGCCCAGTTCGGTTTCGAGGGCGATGAGTTCGTCGCGGTGGGCGCGAAGGCGCAGGGTGCTGCCCGGGGAGTCGGCGCCGCTGACCAGGCGCAGTTCCACCGTTTCCGGCCGCTCGGCCCGCCGCAGGTAGATCAGTCCCGCCGCCGGACCGAGCAACCCGAGGAGCAGGGGCCACCAGCCGGACCCGGGCAGGGTCTGCCGCACCACCAGCCCGAGGCTGCAGGCCCCCAGACCGCCCAGCAGGGAGAGCAGCACGGCCAGGGGCAGGCTCGCCCTCACCCTTCCCGCGAACCGCAGGACGCTGCGGTCGGGATCGCATGCCTCGGCGTGCCAGCCCCGCTCGGTGAGCCAGCGGCTGAGGCCGTCGAGCACCTCCACCGCCGGGCGGGGCGAGCGCACCTCCACCACCGTCGTGCGGTCCTTGCTGGCGGCCCGCAGGAAGAAGACGAGCCCGACCACCAGGAGGAGGGTGAGCAGGAGCGTGGAGCTCCGGGTGAGCATGTCCCGGCGGCGTCAGCGACGCACCATCTTCACCCACCGCGCCAGGGGCCGCGGCTCGGTCATCCTGGGGCTCGCCTCTCCGTCCGCCGATGGCCCAGGCTCCTGCCGCCCCCCCTGCCCGATCCACGCCACCCGCGCGTTTCGCCGTGTTCGAGGAGGATCTCGACGAACACTGGGCGGCTCTTTACGGAAAGGCCGGCGCGCTGGCGGTGGACACCGAGGCGATGGGACTCGTGCATGGCCGCGACCGCCTCTGCCTGGTGCAGCTGTGCGACGCCGCCGACAACGTCTGCTGCATCCGCCTCCGGCCCGGCCAGCGGCAGGCCCCGCGGCTGCGCTCCCTGCTGGAGAACGAGGCGATCGAGAAGGTGTTCCACTTCGCCCGCTTCGACGTCGCCGCGCTGGCGGAGAACCTCGGCATCGGCGTCGCCCCCGTCTTCTGCACCAAGATCGGCAGCCGCCTCGCCCGCACCTACAGCCCCCGCCACGGGCTCAAGGAGCTCCTGCTCGATCTGGTCGGCGTGGAGCTCGACAAGCAGGCCCAGAGCTCCGACTGGGGCCGGGTCGACGAGCTCAGCGAGGCGCAGCTCCTGTACGCCTCCGGCGACGTCCGCTGGCTGCTCCCCGCCCGGGACCGGCTCGAGACCATGCTGCGCAGAGAAGGCCGCTGGGATCTGGCCCTCCGCTGCTTCAGCTGCGTCGGCGTCTTCTCCCAGCTCGACCGTCAGCGCTTCGGCTCGGTCTTCGAGCACTGAGGCTCCGGGCGGGGCTCCCGCTCAGTCCTCCAGCATGAAGCGCTCGTCCTGCTCCTCCGCCTCCAGCTGGGCGTCGAGCAGTGCGGCGCGGTCGATGCCGCTGGCCTGGGCTTCCGCCAGGAGGCGCTCGGCCAGCTCCTGCCGCCCGGCCGCGTCGCGGATGCCCTCCCGGGCCGCCTGGATCTCGACCCGCCGCCGTGCCGATCCGAGGCTCACGCCGAGGTGCGTCGCCAGCCGTGCGCAGGCGGCCGCATAGCCGCGATCGGAAAGGCCTGGCATGGGGAGCAGTCGAGCGGTCGGGAAGCCCTCATCCTGAACCGCCGCCCAGCAGCCTGGCGTTGATCAGCGCGGCGAGCCGGGCGCTGCCGCCGGGGGAGCCCATGCGGCGGCGGCCGGTCCTCCCCAGCCGTTCGCGCAGCTCCCGGTCCTCCAGCAGTGTCTGCAGCCCTGCCGCCATCTCGGCGGGGTCGTGGCAGGGGCGCACCGCCCCCCCCAGCAGGCGACTCTGGCGCCGGGCGAAGGCGGCGGTGAACTGCGGGCCCTTCCCAGGCAGGGAGAGGGCGGGAACCCCCCTCCCCACCAGTTGCTCGGTGGCGGTGCCGGCGGTGGCGAGCCCCGCCTCCGCCCAGCCCGCCCACCGCTCGAAGCGGCCGGGCCCCAGCAGCAGGTCCAGGTCGTCGCGCCGCCAGGCCGCGGTGGCGCCGCTGCCGGCCGGCGGCGGGACGGGGCGGAACCCGCCCCGCTGCAGCGACGGGGCGAGATCCTCCGCGCCAGGCCGCTTTCCGGTGGGCATCAGCACGGTGAGTCCGGCCGGGCCGCGGGCGGCGGCCGTGAGCGCCTCCAGCAGCCGGCCGAAGTTCCCGGCCGCCTCCGGCATGCGGCTGCCGGCCAGGAGAAGCACCCGCCTCCGGCCGGCGAGGGCCGCGGGCAGGGGGGTGGAGTCGCCGCCGTCCATCATCGGATTGCCCGGCGCGAGGGCCGCCACCCCCCGGCGGCGCAGCCCCCGCGCCGTGAGCCGGTCGCGCACCGCCACCAGCCGGCAGCGGCGGCAGCCCATCAGGGCCCACTCCCAGGGGTCCCATTCGCTCCCCTTGCAGCGGTGGTAGGCATCGGCGAGGGGTGTCGCGCCCCAGCCCGGCGGCGGCGGGCTGGCCCAGGTCTGGTCGCTCTTGGGCGTGCCGACGAAGCCGTAGGGGGCGCCGGAAGCCCAGGCCAGCAGCAGCGGCAGCGAGTCGCCCACCGCGAGCACCGGCGCCGCCCGCCTCCCCCAGGCCCGCACCAGGCGCCACTGGCGCCAGCTCAGCTGCGTCAGCCCGGCCCCCAGATCGGCGAGCAGCCCGGTGGCGCTCTGGTTGCTGAACCCGCCGCTGGGGAGCTGCTGCCGGGGGCCGATCCGCTCCAGCAGTCCCTGCCCTTCCGCCGCCGCGAACGCATCCCCTTCCCCCACCAGCGGCAGCACCTTCACCGTGACGGCGGGGGCCAGGGCCGCCAGGGCCTCGATCAGCCGAAGAGCGATGAGATCCTCCCCGTGGCCGTTGCTCAGAACCAGCAGACGGGCGGGCATGCCATGGCTGATACGATTCGAAAAGGGAGTCTGCTCCCCGGTCCGGCGGCATGGCCAAGTGGTAAGGCAGAGGACTGCAAATCCTTTATCCCCAGTTCGAATCTGGGTGCCGCCTTGTTTTCGATCAGCCCGAATCCGCAATCCGCGAAGTCATTCTGGCCGGGTATTCTTGAATTCTTCTCAGGTGATCAGGTGCCTGTACTCCTGGGCATCTGCCGTTTTCGACGCCACACCGCCTGGGCGGTATCGAACAGGGAACTCTGAAGGTCTCCCATGAATCTCAGAAGCCGCCGCCGGCTGTCGCTGCCGACGGGGAGGTGGTCGGAAATCCCCGCCGCGTGGCACATATCCAGCAGAAGGGCCACCTCTTCGGAGGAAAGACAGACCAGATGGCTGTCATCGTGATGGATCACCCTCACGGCGACTCCGTTAGCTGACTTCCTGTCTACAGCCCCAAACCGCTGAGCTGAGGTCGGGATGCCCGCCCCCGGGGGCTCCTTCAGGTGAGGATGCCGAAGAGGAGAGAGAGGAGGGCGAAGCCCGCCACGCCCACCAGCGCCAGCAGGGATGCGGTTCGGGGCATGGCCGGAGCTTCAGATTTGCTCAAGATAGTCCTGCGCCGCTGGGCTGGAGTCGCCGTCGTGACCATTGGTGAGGTTGCGGCGCCATGCCCGTCGGGCAGCGAGGATCAGGAGCCGAGATCCCCTTCGCTTCCTCCATGGCGGCAGCCTCCGGTCCCGGCATCGGTGTGGGCACGTGGGCCTGGGGCAACCGTTTCCTGTGGGGCTACGACCCGGCGGGCGACGCCGAGCTGCAGGCCTGTTTCGAACGGGCGACGGAGGTCGGGCTGCGCTTCTTCGACACGGCCGACTCCTACGGCACGGGCCGGTTCAGCGGCCGCAGCGAGGCACTGCTCGGCCGCTTCTGCGCGGCCCTCCCGGCCCCCCGCCGCGACCGTCTCACCGTGGCCACCAAGCTGGCTCCCTACCCCTGGCGGCTGGGCCGGAGGGGATTCATGGGCGCCTTCGCCGCTTCCCGTTCCCGGCTGCGCGGCAAGCTCGACCGGGTGCAGCTCCACTGGAGCACCGCCCGCTACGCCCCCTGGCAGGAGGGTCCCCTGCTGGAGGGCCTGGCGGATCTGGTGGAACGCGGCGAGGTGGCGGAGCTGGGGGTCTCGAACATGGGTCCCCGGCGCCTGCGGCGGGTGCACCGCCGTCTGGCGGAGCGGGGCGTGCGGCTGTGCAGCCTGCAGGTGCAGTTCTCCCTGCTGGCCCCCCAGCCCCTCGCCCCCGGCGGTGTCGCCGATGTCTGCCGCGAACTGGGGATTGAGCTGATCGCCTACAGCCCCCTCGCCCTCGGTCTGCTCGGCCGCTCTCCCGGCGCCGGGCCCCCGCCGGTCCGCGGACCCCGCGGCCTGCTGTTCCGGCGGCTGTGGTCCGGCGTGCAGCCCCTGCTGGAGGAGATGGCGGCGATCGCGGCGGCCCACGGCAGCACCCCCGCCGCCGTGGCCCTGAACTGGTGCAGAGCCCACGGGGCCCTCCCCATTCCCGGCCTGCGTCGGCCGGATCAGGTGGAGGCGGCCGTGGCGGCGCTGGCCTGGTCGCTCGATCCCGGGGAGCGGGCCCGTCTCGACGACCTGGCCCTCCGCTCCCCGGTCCGGATGCCGGGAAATCCC
>CAZVPB010000122.1:0-7010 GCA_964628165.1 uncultured Cyanobium sp. | reverse complement strand
AGCGCAACCGCGCCTACGCCCGCAAGTTCAAGAAGCGCAAGCTCCGCAACGACGGCCGTGGCGAGGGAGCCGGCAACGGCGTGACCGGCACGGCCAGCAACGGCGGCGCCGCAGACTGATCCTTCACTTTCCGGATTCCTTCATGGCGCGGGGATCCTCGGGATCCCCTTTTTCATGGTCACTGCCATGTTCGTCAGCGTCGTCATTCCCACCTACAACCGGCTGCCGATCCTGCGGCGCTGCCTCGAAGCGCTCGAGCAGCAGCAGATCGCACCTCCGCTGGAAGGCTACGAAGTGGTGCTCGTCGACGATGGCTCCACCGACGACACGGTGGACTGGCTCGACGCCCACGCCACCGCCTTTCCCCATCTGCGGCTGATCCGCCAGGACCACCTGGGCCCCGCCGAGGGCCGCAACCGGGGGGTGGAGGAGGCCCGCGGTGATGTGATCGTCTTCATCGACAGCGACCTGGTGGTGACCCCCACCTTCCTGGTGAGCCATGCCCAAGCCCTGCAGCGTGACTGGCAGCAGCGCGGCGACCGGCTCAGCTTCACCTACGGCGCCGTGATCAACACGGCCAACTTCGAGAATCCCACCGCCGAGCCCCACAAGCCCACCGACCACTCCTGGGCCTATTTCGCCACCGGCAACGTGGCCATCGACCGGGACGTGCTCGAGCGCTCGGGGCTCTTCGACACCAGCTTCCGCCTCTATGGCTGGGAGGACCTGGAACTGGGCGAACGGTTGCGGCAGATGGGCGTCCGGCTGGTGCGCTGCCCCGGGGCCGTCGGCTACCACTGGCACCCTCCCCTCAGCCTGGAGCAGATCCCCCAGCTGATGCGGATCGAACGGGAGAGGGCCCGGATGGGGCTGGTGTTCTACCGGAAGCACCCCACCCTCCGGGTCCGCTTCATCATCCAGTTCACCTGGCTCCATCTCCTGCTCTGGGAGATCCTCACGCTGGGGGGGCTGCTCAACGAACGCAGCCTGCGGCCCCTGCTGGCGTGGTTGATCCGGCGGGGTCGCGCCGGCCTCGCCATGGAGGTGCTGAGGCTCCCCCTCAACCGCCTGGGGGTGCGGATCCTGCACGCGGAGGCGCGTCAGGCCGGCCTGGCCTGAGCAGCACGCCCGTTTGGTAGATTCCACGGGTTCTCTTCAACCCGCACACCTGCACGTTTCGGGTGATCCGTCCGGCGAGACCGTTCCGTTCTCTCGGTGAGATCCCTGTCAGGTGGTGGCCAACCCGAAACCTGATCGATCATGGCTGTCGTCACCCTCGCCGAGATGATGGAGGCGGGTGCCCACTTCGGGCACCAGACCCGCCGCTGGAACCCCAAGATGTCGCGCTACATCTATTGCGCGCGCAATGGTGTTCACATCATCGACCTCGTGCAGACCGCGGTCTGCATGAACAACGCCTACAAGTGGGTCCGCAATGCCGCCCGCAGCGGCAAGCGCTTCCTGTTCGTGGGCACCAAGAAACAGGCCTCGGAGGTGGTCGCCCAGGAGGCCACCCGCTGCGGCGCCTCCTATGTGAACCAGCGGTGGCTGGGCGGCATGCTCACCAACTGGAGCACCATGCGCGCCCGGATCGACCGGCTCAAGGACCTCGAACGCATGGAGTCCTCCGGCGCCATCGCCATGCGTCCCAAGAAGGAGGCGGCCGTTCTCCGTCGTGAACTGGAGCGGCTCCGCAAGTATCTCGGCGGCCTCAAGAACATGAGGCGCCTCCCCGACGTCGTCATCCTCGTCGACCAGCGTCGGGAGAGCAACGCCGTCCTGGAGTGCCGCAAGCTCGACATCCCCCTCGTGTCGATGCTCGACACCAACTGCGATCCGGATCTCTGCGACGTTCCCATCCCCTGCAACGACGACGCGGTCCGCTCGGTGCAGCTGGTGCTCGGCCGGCTTGCCGACGCCATCAACGAAGGCCGCCACGGCGCCCAGGAGCAACGGGTCGCCGACGAGGAGGCCGCCTGAGCGGCCCGGCAGGATTCCCCTTCTCCCTCATCGCACCGTTCTCCCCCTCCCTTCCACCCCATGGCTGAGATCAGCGCCAAGCTCGTCAAGGAACTGCGCGAGAAGACCGGCGCAGGCATGATGGATTGCAAGAAGGCCCTCTCCGAGTGCGCCGGTGACCTCACCAAGGCGACCGAATGGCTCCGCCAGAAGGGCATCGCCACAGCGGAGAAGAAATCGGGCCGCACCGCCGCCGAAGGTGCCATCGGCAGCTACATCCACACAGGATCCCGCGTGGGCGTGCTGGTGGAGGTGAACTGTGAGACCGATTTCGTGGCACGGGGCGAGATCTTCCAGGAGCTGCTCCGCAACGTGGCGATGCAGATTGCCGCCTGTCCCAACGTGGAATACGTCACCACCGACGACATCCCCGAGGACGTGGTGGAACGGGAGAAGGCCATCGAGATGGGCCGGGATGATCTGGCCGGCAAGCCCGCCAACATCAAGGAGAAGATCGTGGCCGGCCGGATCGGCAAGCGCCTCAAGGAGCTCGCCCTGCTCGAGCAGCCCTTCATCAAGGACACCGGTGTCACCGTCGGGGAGATGGTGAAGGAGGTGGCGGGCAAGATCGGCGAGAACCTCCAGGTCCGCCGTTTCACCCGCTACACCCTCGGTGAGGGGATCGAGGTGGAGAAAACGGACTTCGCCGCCGAGGTGGCCGCTGCCGCCAAGGTCTGAGAGATCCCTTCCCCTGCGCCACCGCTGCGGTGATCCCCGCCGCCGATCCCCCGCACCGTGCCGATCCCCTCGAGGCGATCGAGCAGCGTGTGCGGTCCTCCAATCCGCTTCTCTACCGCCACCTGGCCCTCTATCTCCAGGTGCTGCGGGAGGTGCTTCCCGGCAGGGTGCACCAGGCCTGCTTCCATCTGGCCACTCAGGTCCACCCCCAGCGTTACCTCCTGCTCCCGCTGGACCGCCGGAAGCATCTCCATGGGCGGCTGGACCTGCTGGTGCGGCGCTGTCTGAGCCTGCTCACCGTCGAGCAGCTCGCCGCGCTCGCCGCGCTGCTGGCCCGCGAACGGCTCGTCCAACGGGAGCAGCTGCTGGCCCGGGCCGCCGCCCTGGCGGGAGACGGCTCCTCCGAGCCTGAGGAGCCGGGTGGGTCGGAGCTGCCCCCCGGTTCGGTGCAGATCCAGGCCCAGCCGGCCCT
Source organism: uncultured Cyanobium sp. (assembly GCA_964628165.1). Lineage (GTDB taxonomy): Bacteria > Cyanobacteriota > Cyanobacteriia > PCC-6307 > Cyanobiaceae > Cyanobium. Next base: position 3,841 of record CAZVPB010000122.1, on the reverse strand, counting down.
CTCCCTGCCCTGGCTGACCAGCTCCCCCTCTCCGGTGGACTCCGCACCCGAGCCGGAGCCGGAAGCCGGCGAGACCTCCCCTGAGCCGGATGACGAGCCGGAAGGGGAGCAACCACCGTTCTCCCTCTGGCTGCAGGGGGATCTGCCCTGGGATCCGGTGCTCCTCCTCCACTGGCTCCAGGGTCTGGAGCAGGCCCTCGCCCAGCGGCTCCGCAACCTTTCCCACGCCCTCAACGTCGAGCTGCTGAGGGGCGGCCTCGGCGATGGTCTGCCGCCCCTCAGCCTGCTCGACGCGGCGCTGGCGGGGCAGATCGAATCCCTCTCGGCCCCCCCCAACCTGCTGCGGTGGCGGCTTCCCTTCCCCACACCGGCCGCTCCGGCTTCCCTCGAGACGGTGGCGGTTCTGCTGCGGGTCTCCGACATCGAGCTCGAGGAGCCACGCCTCCGTACCTGCCGCCGCCGCTGGCGGCAGCACCGCCAGGAAGTGCGCACAATGGCGCGGGAGTACCGCCTCCTCCAGCGGAGGCATCAGGCCAGGGAGGCCGAGCGGCTGTGGCTGCAGGACATCCGCCACCTTCGACCACCTCGGGGCTGAGCCCGCTCACTCCCGTCCCCACCGACACGGAGACGTGGGTGCGCCTGCTGCAGCGGGCCTGCCAGAGGGAGACGGAGATGGGATTCCAGGATGTGCGGGGGCGGGCGGAACGCTATGGCGACTTCGTGCTCCGCTGTCTGCGGGAGCCGCCGGCCGATCTCCCCGGGGTGGAGCGGAACCGCCTGACGGAGCCGCTGCGCCGGTTCGGGAGCTACCCCGACCTCCCGGTGCCGGCCCGGCGCAGCCTGGTCATCGCCCTGCGGCGCACGCTGGAGAGCCTGCGCCGGAACCGGCGCCCCCCGCTGCCGCCGGCGGCTCCACGACTGCGCCTGGAGGAGAGAGCGGAGCGGGACGCCTCCGGTTCAGGCCCGTGGCTCACGCCGGACACCCCCCTCGCGGACCTGAGCGGCATCGGGGTGAAGACCGCGGCCCGCCTCGCCGCGATGGGACTGCTGGTGGCCAGGGATCTCGTGCACCACTATCCCCGCGATTACCTCGACTACGCCCATCTGGTGCGGATCGGGGGCCTCGAGGCGGGCCGTACCGCCACGATCGTCGCGACCGTGCAGCGCAGCGCCTCCTACACCAGCGCCCGCAACCGCCACCTCTCCGTGCTGGACCTGCAGCTGCGGGACGCCACCGGGACCGTGCGGGTGGCCCGCTTCTTCGCCGGCCGGCGCTTCGCCTCCGCCGGCTGGCTGAAGGCCCAGCAGCGGGCATTTCCGGTGGGGGCCACCGTGGCGGTGAGCGGACTGGTGAAGCCCGGTGCCCGGGGTCTCACCTTCGCCGATCCCCTCATCGAGGTGCTGGAGGGTCCCGCCGGGAAGGTCCGTTCGCCCGAGATCGGACGCCTGGTGCCGGTGTATCCGCTCACCGAGGGGCTCACCGCCGACCGTCTGCGCCGCTGCCTCGCCGCCGTGCTTCCCTCCGTCCCTCGCTGGCCCGACCCCATCGACGCCCCTGTGCGTGAACGGCTGGGCCTGCCGCCGCGGCACGAGGCGCTGCAGCAGATGCACCGTCCCTCCTGCCGCGACTCCCTGGCCCGGGCCCGGCGGCGCCTGGTGCTGGAGGAGCTGCTGCTGCTCCAGCTGGGCCTGGGACTGCGCCGGCAGCGACTCCAGCGCCGCGACGCCATGCCCCTGGCCCTTGCGGAGGGGGAGACGGATCTGCTGAAGCGTTTCCGGGCCCTGCTGCCCTTTCCCCTCACCGCCGCCCAGGAGCGGGTGCTGGGCGAGATCCGCGCCGATCTGCGGCGCTCCCGGCCGATGGCCCGCCTGCTGCAGGGGGATGTGGGCTGCGGCAAGACGGTGGTGGCGGTCTCCGCCGTTCTCAGCGCGATCGGCGGTGGCGCCCAGGCGGCCCTGATGGTGCCCACCGAGGTGCTGGCGGAACAGCACTTTCGCCGCATCACCGACTGGATGGCCCAGCTGCATGTGAGCTGTGCCCTGCTCACCGGCTCCACTCCGGCGCGGCGGCGGCGGGAGCTTCTCACCGACCTCGCCAATGGACAGCTGCAACTGCTGGTGGGCACCCATGCCCTGCTGGAGGATCCGGTGCGCTTCGAGCGGCTCGGTCTGGTGGTGGTGGACGAGCAGCACCGCTTCGGCGTGCGTCAGCGCGACCGCCTGCTGGCCAAGGGAAGCCAGCCCCATCTGCTCACGATGACCGCGACGCCGATTCCCCGCACCCTTGCCCTCACCCTGCACGGCGACCTGGACGTGAGCGTGATCGATACCCTCCCCCCCGGCCGCCGCCCGGTGACGACGACGGTCCTCAAGGCTGCGCAGCGGGAGCGGGCCTGGCGCCTGGTGCGCCGGGAGGTGGCCGAAGGGCGGCGCGCCTACGTGGTGCTGCCGCTGGTGGAGGAGTCCGAGACCCTGGAGGTGCGATCGGCGGTGGAGGAGCACCGGCGCCTCTGCCACGAGGAGTTTCCCGACCTGGAGGTCGGTCTCCTGCATGGACGCCTGTCGGCGGAGGACAAGCTGAACGCCATCGAGGCCTTCGCCGGCGGCCGTACCCAGGTGCTGGTCTCCACCACGGTGGTGGAGGTGGGGGTGGACGTGCCCGAGGCCACCGTCATGGTCATCGACCACGCCGAGCGGTTCGGTCTGGCCCAGCTGCACCAGCTGCGCGGCCGGGTGGGGCGCGGCGGCGACGCCTCCCACTGCCTGCTGATCGACGCCAGCGGCCAGGCCGCTGCCCGGCAGCGGCTGGAGGTGCTGGCGGGCAGCAGCGACGGCTTCGAGATCGCCGAGATGGACCTGCGGCTGCGGGGACCGGGCCAGGTGCTCGGCACCCGCCAGTCGGGTCTGCCGGACCTCGCTCTGGCCAGCCTCAGCGAGGACGGGCCCCTGCTCGAGGAGGCCCGCAGCGAGGCGCGGCGGATCCTCGGCGAGGACCCTGCTCTGGATCGTCATCCCTGCCTGAGGGAGGCCCTGGCGGAGGGGGGCGCCCGGACGGTGGCGGCGGCCCGGTTGAATTGAGCCCTCCGATGGGTTGGCCTCCGCCCGCCCCGATCCGATGCCGCGCCCCTGGAACGCCATTCCGATCCGCGAATGCGGCGAGCCGCTGGTCGATCTGCCGTCCTGGCTGCTGCGCCTGGAGCCCCATCCCTACCGGGCCCTCGGCGCTCCCTACGGGGCGGAGGCCGGCCCGTTCCGGCTGCGCCAGGGGGTGGTGGAGCGGCTGCTGCGGGCCCAGGAACACCTGCGGGGCAGGGAGAAGGAGGTTCGGCTGGCGATCTTCGACGCCTGGCGGCCGGTGGCCGTCCAGGCCTTCATGGTGGAGCATGCCTACAGGCAGGAATGCCGCGCCAGGGGGCTGGATCCGGAACGGGCCGGAGCGGGCCAGGATGCGGTCAGAACCGAGGTGGGACGCTTCTGGGCGCCCCCCAGCGACGATCCAGCCGCACCTCCCCCCCACAGCACCGGCGCGGCGGTGGATCTCACCCTCGCTGACGCGGCAGGCGTGCCCCTCGCCATGGGGGGGGAGATCGACGCGATCGGACCGGTCTCCGAGCCGGACCACTGGGCCGAGGCGGCCGGGGAGGACCCGCACTCCACCGCGGCCGTCTGGCATGCACGCCGGCTCCTCCTGGCCGAGGCCATGGCGACGGCGGGATTCGTCCGCCATCCCCATGAATGGTGGCACTTCAGCTGGGGCGACCAGCTCTGGGCCTGGCGCAGCGGTGCATGTCTGGCCCGCTACGGTCGGGTCCCGGACTGAATGCCGAGGCTCGTGGCGATC
>CAZVPB010000121.1:0-7022 GCA_964628165.1 uncultured Cyanobium sp. | reverse complement strand
CCAGAAGGCGCTGGAGCTGCAGAACTTCGGAGCGGATGGGATAGGTGCTGAAGAAGCTTTCAGCGAACAGATAGTCCTGGAGTTTTCCCACTACGAACGGGCCCAGGAAGAGGAGAAGGGTGGCGAGGGCCAGGCCCACCACCACAAGCATCGAAGCCCGTCGCCGCAGGCCGGTTCGTCCGGCCAGCTGCCGGGCCTCCGGACGATGCCTGGCGGCATGGGAAAGGGCCAGCTGGGGGGCCAGGGCGAGGATCAGATTGGCGAGGGCTGTGCTGTGCATGAGGAAGGAGGCTCCACCCGCCAGCATTGCCGGCGGCATCGGCACGCGGACGAGCCGGGCCATGCGAAGCATCAGCGGCAGCATCAGCAGAGTGGCCAGGGCCTGGCGGGTGTGGGCGTTCTGCAGAAAACCGCGCAGCAGGGGGCTGGTGGTGATGAGCAGGGCCCACCAGCCGCCCCAGGCGGGACGTGACCATGTGCGGGCGAGCCCGATTCCCACCGCTCCATAGGCGGCGGCCATCAACCCATGCACGGCGGCCATGCGGTAAGGCAGCTTCACAATCAGAGGAGCCAGGAACCACCACACCGGCTCCCCCGGCAGTGCCGTCCTGGGGTCATGCCCGAGGGAATGGTTGAGTTTGGTGATGTCGCTGGTTCCCCAGCAGGCCAGGGTGAAGAACACGGCGGTGGTGGCCACGAAGGCCAGGGCTGCGGCCAGCCACAGGCGTCGGCCGCGGCGCGCCGCCGCCCAGGACATCAGCGAGGCCAGAAAGACCTGGACGAGGAAGAGGCTCGTCATCAGCCCCGGGGCCTGACGAACCTGATCCACCCGGAAGGGGGCCTCCTGGGGAAAGGCGGCCAGCAGCATCAAGGTCCGGCTCCCCTCGGCCCCATCGAAGCGGTGAGGCGAGCGTAGGCCGTGGCGATCCGCTCCCGGCAGCGCCGCCGGCGCAGCTGCCGGCGGGTGGGGGCCCGCAGCGGGGGGCCGCCGATGGCCTCGATCGCGGCGAGGGCCTCCAGGGCATGGCGCCATCGCTCCTGCAGCGCCGCCTCCGTGCAGCCCCGCAGCAGATCCTCCAGTGCGTCCGGCGGAGGGCGCCACCGCCCCGGATCGGCCACCGCCGCCTCGATGCGGGCCAGATCATGGGCGAGGCTGCCGCAGCCGATCTGATGGCCCAGGCCCGCCCCGGGGTCGAGCAGGTCCGCCAGGGCGTGGTTGAGGCTGCTGAACACCACGCACCCGCAGGCGAGGGCCTCGATCGGCGGCAGGCCGAAGCCCTCGCTCACCCGGCGGCCGCGCCAGTAGTCCGCCGAGTCGTAGAGGTACACGGTGGCGCCGTTGAACAGCTCCACCAGGTCGTCCACCCAGCCCTCCTGCACCTCCACCCGCAGGCCGCGGGTCCGCAGGGCCGGCACCAGCCGGTCCAGCACGTAGCGGCTCGTCTTGCGCCGCTGCACCAGCACGTCGATGGGGCGGCGCCGCTCCCCCCGGGGCGCCGCGGCGGCAGGGGTGCCGGGACGCGCCCCCCGCTCCAGCCAAGCCGGCTCGAGGGCGTTCGGCACCAGGAAGAGGGGGTTGCGGGGGGCACGGTCACCCCAGTAGCCGAGGGTGTTGCGGCTCACCGCCAGCACGGGCACGCCGGCCGGCAGATCGAAGCCGTAGCCGCTGCTGTGGGCGTGGTAGGCGACGGGACGTCCCCGCAGTCGGCGCACCAGCTTCGGCACGTCGAAGCCCCAGCTCACGATCCAGAGGGCATCGCCGGGCGGGGGTTCCCGCCGCAGCAGGTCGCCGAGAAAAGGATGATCCGCCTGCCGCTGCCGGTAGGTGACCACCTCCACGGGCGTGATCGCCCCGACGATGCGGGCCGTCTGGAGCTCCGCGCCCAGGCCGCCGCCGCGGAAACGGGGGCCGGTGCCGGGCAGGAGGAAACGAACCGGTCGCAAGGAGGGCGGCAGCCGCTGAAGGGGGGACTCTGCCTCAGGCCGCGACGGCCTCGGTGCTGCCGGTCCGCTGACGGCGGGTGAGGAAGCCGAAGAGCACCTTGCCGATGGCGGCGATGAGATTGCCCTCCAGCTCCTGGAACATCACCATGTTGCAGTGGAAGGCGTGGTTGGCCTCGGCCACGATGGCGTCGGCGGTGGCCTGATCGATCGGCAGGGCGTCGAGGGTGGCGCGGTAGTTGGCCTTGAAGGCCTTCTCATCGGGAATGGCGGCGAACTCGTAGAAGCGGAGTCCGTCGTGCTCCCCCAGGTTCATCGCCTTCTGGGCGATGGTCTTGAGGATCTGGCCGCCGCTGAGATCGCCGATGTAGCGGGTGTAGTGGTGGCCCACCAGGAGTTCCGGCCGCTCCTGTGCGACCTGGCGGATGCGCGCCACGTAGGCCTGGGCGCCGGGGGTGGCCTGGGCCTGCTGACGCCACTCGGGGCCGTAGTAGAAGGCGAGGTCCTGCTCGAGGGTCTCGCGCCGGTTCAGCTCCGGGAACGCGATCGGTCCCACCACGGGATGCTCGCGCAGGCGGCCGATCTCCTCCTCCATGGCGCTGTACACATGCCAGAGGTCGGCCACCAGGGTGCGGTAGCTGCCCTTGTCCACCACTCCCTTGAGGAAGCAGCTCACGAAGCCGGTGTTCTCCGCCATCGTGTGGGCTTTTTTGGTTCCCTCACGCAGTTGGGAAGCAAGGGCGACAGACATCGATCCGCGGTAGCGCTCAGCAGAAGAGCCAACGTAGGGGGAGGTCACCCCGTCGAAGCGCAAGGTTGCGAAGGGTTACGCGGCCTCCTCCGCCCCGTCCTCGCCGGAGGAGGCCCCGCCGAACAGATCGAACAGCTCGCGGCAGACCTGCCGCAGCTTGGCGGCCACCTCGGGCTGCGGCAGATGGGAGCCCGTCGGCTGCCAGTCGCCAACGGTGGCCAGCCGCCACCGCTCGGCGTCGTAGGTGAGACCGCGGATGAGCACCCCCAGCAGCCTCGGCCGCCGGCCCGGCGCTTCGGCCTCCCCCTGCAGAGGGGCCCGCTCCAGGCGCAGCTGCAGCAGCAGGGATCGGCACTGCAGCCGCGGGCTCCAGCCGGGGAAGTGGAAGGAGAGGTCGAGGGACTCCCGCTCGTCGAAGGCGCGGGTCACGGGGTCGTCGCGCCAGGGGGTGAGATTCGGCCGGGCGGCGGGGAACTGGCCACGCACCAGGGTGACCACCGAAGCGATGGCCTGGGCCAGTTCGAGGGACCGGGCCTGGTCGGCCGCATTCATCTCCGGTTTCTCCCGAGCAGTACCCCTTCGCCGGGAAACCTAGGCTCGCCGCCAGGTCCACTGCTGCAGGAATGGTCACCTACGAAAAACTGACGCCGCCGGAGAACGGCACGGCCATTCATTTCGAGGCGGGCCGGCCGGTCGTTCCCGACGACCCGATCATCCCCTTCATCCGCGGCGACGGCACCGGCGTGGACATCTGGCCGGCCACCCGGCGGGTGCTGGACGCCGCCGTGGCGCAGGCCTACGGCGGTTCCCGCCGGATCGAGTGGTTCAAGGTGTACGCCGGCGACGAGGCCTGCGACCTCTACGGCACCTATCAGTACCTGCCCCAGGACACCCTCACCGCCATCGAGCAGTACGGCGTGGCCATCAAGGGCCCCCTCACCACCCCGGTCGGCGGCGGGATCCGCTCCCTCAACGTCGCCCTGCGGCAGATCTTCGACCTGTACTGCTGTGTGCGCCCCTGCCGGTACTACGAGGGAACCCCCAGCCCCCACAAGCGGCCCCAGGATCTCGACGTGATCGTGTACCGGGAGAACACCGAGGACATCTACATGGGCATCGAGTGGGAAGCCACCGATCCCGTCTGCGTCGAGCTGATCCGCCACCTCAACGAGGAGGTGATCCCCGCCAACGGCAAGCTGGGCAACCGCCGCATCCCCGAGGGATCCGGCATCGGCATCAAGCCGGTGAGCAAGCACGGCAGCCAGCGGCACATCCGCAAGGCGATCCAGCACGCCCTGCGGCTGGAGGGGGCCAAGCGCCACGTGACCCTGGTGCACAAGGGCAACATCATGAAGTTCACCGAGGGCGCCTTCCGCGACTGGGGTTACGAACTCGCCACCACCGAATTCCGCGACGTCTGCATCACCGAACGGGAGAGCTGGATCCTGGGGAACCTCGAGAAGGATCCCTCCCTCAGCGTCGAGGCCAACGCCCGCATGGTGGACCCGGGCTACGACGCCCTCACCCCCGAGAAGAAGGAGGCCGTGCGCGCCGAGGTGAAGGGCGTGCTCGACAGCATCGGCGCCAGCCACGGCAACGGCAAGTGGAGGCAGATGGTGATGGTGGACGACCGCATCGCCGACAGCATCTTCCAGCAGATCCAGACGCGGCCCCAGGAATATTCCGTGCTGGCCACCCTCAACCTCAACGGCGATTACGTGAGTGATGCCGCCGCCGCCGTGGTGGGGGGACTCGGCATGGCCCCGGGCGCCAACATCGGCGACAGCGCGGCGATCTTCGAGGCCACCCACGGCACCGCCCCGAAGCACGCCGGTCTCGACCGCATCAATCCCGGCTCGGTGATCCTCTCCGGCGTGATGATGCTGGAGTACCTCGGCTGGCAGGAGGCCGCCGACCTGGTGACCCAGGGGATCAGCGGGGCGATCGCCAACCGCGAGGTGACCTACGACCTGGCCCGTCTCATGGAGCCGCGGGTGGAACCGGTGAGCTGCTCCGGCTTCGCGGAGGCCGTGGTGCGCCACTTCGGCGGCTGAGGGTGCACCGCTGCGGGCCGCCTTCGCCAGACTTCCCCCCATGAGCGGCGCCACCGACCCCTGCATCCACTGCGGCTTCTGCCTGCCCACCTGCGCGAGCTACCGGGTGCTCGCCAGCGAGATGGACTCGCCCCGCGGCCGGATCCACGCCCTCAAGGCGATCGAGGCGGGGGAACTGCGCCTCGATGCGACCGTGGCGAAGCATTTCGACAGCTGCCTCGGCTGCTTCGCCTGCGTGAGCGCCTGCCCCTCCGGTGTGCGCTACGACGAGCTGATCGAGGCCACCCGCCCGAAGCTGAACGCGCCGGAGCTGCGCAGTCCTGCCGAGCGCGCCTTCCGCCGCCTGCTCTTCTCCCTCCTTCCCTATCCCGACCGGCTGCGGGCCCTGCTCCGGCCGCTGCGGGCCTATGCCGGCACTCCGCTTCAGAGGGTCGCCCGCCGCAGCGGCCTCACCCGCCTCTTCGGTCCGCAGATCGAGGCGATGGAGCGGTTGCTGCCACCGCTGCAGCCGGCCGCCTTCCGCCGCCGGACTCCGGTGGTGGTGCCCGCCGAGGGGGCTCGGCGGTACCGGGTGGGCCTCGTGCTGGGCTGCGTCCAGCGCCTCTTCGATCCCCAGGTGAACGAGGCGGCGGTCCGGGTGCTCAGCGCCAACGGCATCGAGGTGGTGATTCCGCCGGGCCAGGGCTGCTGCGGCGCCGTCACCCACCACCAGGGGGAGCTGGAGCAGACCCGTGAGCTCGCCACCGCCCTCGTGGACGCCTTCGCGCAGGCGGTGGGGGAAGGGCGTCCGGCCGGTCCCGAGCCGCTCGACGCGGTGCTCGTGACGGCCTCCGGCTGCGGCCACACCCTCAAGGCCTACCCGCGCCTGCTGGCGGAAGGCACCGGATCGCCGGGCCAGCCCCAGGGGCCCCCAGCCGGTTTCGACGCGCCGGTGCTCGACATCCAGGAGTTCCTCGAGCAGGTGGGGCTGAGCGAGGCGTTCGCGGCGAGGCTCCGCCCCCTGGCCCACACCGATGGCGAACCCGCCACTGCCCAACGGCCCCTGCGGCTGGCCTACCACGACGCCTGCCACATGCTCCATGGGCAGGGCATCCGGGCGGAGCCCCGCTCCCTGCTGCGCAGGATTCCCCACGTGCGGATCCTGGAGGCCACCGAGGCCGGCGTGTGCTGCGGCAGCGCGGGGATCTACAACCTGGTGCAGCCCGCCGAAGCCGCCGAGCTGGGCCGCATCAAGGCCACCGACCTGGCCGGCACCGGTGCCGACCTGGCGGTCAGCGCCAACATCGGCTGCACCCTCCAGATCCGCCGCCACATGGAGGATCTGACCGTTCCGCTCCCGGTGCGGCATCCGGTCCAGCTGCTGGAGGCCAGCGCCCTCTCCGGCAACCCTGCCGCGCCCGCCTGAGGCCGGCCGGCCTCAGGCGGGCGCCGGATTCTCCATGCACCGCCAGGCCCGCCGCAGGGTGTCGTCCTCGCCGAGGTTGCCCGGCATCGTGAGCACCGGCAGCGGCCCCTGCCCGTCACCGTCCAGCGCGGCGAGCACCAGGGAGAGACCCGGCAGGAGCTGGCCCCGGAGCTGCACCCGGTCCACCGTCAGCCCCTCCGCCAGCAGGGTCTGGCTGGTGATGCCCCCCTTGCTCAGCAGGTACCCCAGACGGGGAGCCAGAGCCGCCGCCAGCCGCGCCGTGATGCCGGCGAGCACCGTCCCCAGCCGCCGCCGCTCGCCGGCTCCTGAGCAGGGCATCTCCCCCCGGCTGGTGAACAGCACCGGCGTGCGGCCGCCCGCCAGCACCCGCTCCAGCCCCTCCCGCCAGGCCCGCTCCAGGGAGCGGAGCATCCGGTCCGGCAGGGGCCCCTCCAGCACCCGGAGCACCTTGCCCACCTGCACCTCCACCCCGGCGCAGCCGGACTCCATCAGCAGCGCCGCCAGCTGCGCATCGGCGAGGGGCACGTGGGAGCCCACCACCACGAGCCCGGGGAGAGGGGCGCCGGCCGGATCCCGCCGGCGCAGCCGCGCCAGCTGCGCTCCGGCGAGGGGCGGAGGCGGCAGCTGGGCGAGGTGGGGCAGCAGACCCGCGGCGCTCTGGAGGAGGAACCGCCGCGGCCGGCCGTCCGGCGGGCCGCCGGCGCTGGCGAGCTGCCGCACGGCCGCGGCCAGTTGCGCGAGGTGAGCGGGGCGTTCGGCGTCCACCGCCACGATCCGGTTGTCCGAGAAGGCGGCCAGCCGCCGCTCCAGGGCGCGGCCGCCTTCTCGGTCCGCCACGGCGGCATCGAGC
>CAZVPB010000120.1:0-7077 GCA_964628165.1 uncultured Cyanobium sp. | reverse complement strand
GGTGGGCTTCGTGGCGGCCTGCCTCAGGCGCCACCTTGGCTGGAAGGAACTGCGAGCCTGTCCCTACACCCGGGTGCTGGCAGTGTTCACGCTCCTCTACTGCTTCATCCAGTTGTCGGTGCGCCATGGTTGGTTTTCTCAGATCAGTTTCCGCCTCGGTGATGCCGTGGGCCTTTTCCTGCTGGTGAGCGCGGTGGCCTGGTTCAGGGCCTATGAAAGCCTCTGGATGCTCCTGCCGGCCCTGATCCTCTGTCTTGGAGACTGGGGGCTGAACCGGCTCTGGATTCCCAGCCCGGCCCTCAATTGCGGCCAGGACGATGATTTTCTCTGCATCCCCGACCGCTGGCCGGATGAGGTGGTGTACTGAAGGCCGATCAATTCGATGTCTGGCCCCTCTCCAGCCTGTGCCGTGGGGGGCCTCGATAGAATGGCATTGAAATGCCTCTCACATCCTCTGCATGATGGGAAGTCGACAGCGTCAGGCTGGCGGCGCTGGCCATCAGCGCAAGAAGATCCTCAACAGTGAGACTCTGCTGGGCCTGTGGAAGCTGTTCAGCTTCCTGCCCAGGAAACGACTGAAGGGCCTCTACTCCCTCATTCTCCTCTCGCTGTTCATCGGCATCCTCGACCTTGTCTTCGTCGGTCTCCTGGCCCGCCTGGTCGGCACCCTGAGCGGTTCCAAGCTGGCGGACAAGATTCCCAGCGTCTTTTTCTTCGGCGGTGGAGTCGTCAGTCAGGGTTTGTGGGTGGCGGGAATCCTGATCGCCCTGGTCTGGCTGTCCACAGCCGTCAAGCTTGCGGCACTGTGGATCCAAGGAGTTCTCACCGCCCAGATCTGGGGTGACTTCGGCGAGCGGATCTACGGCAATATCCTGATGCAGCCCTATGAGTATTTCCAGGGTCAGAGCACGGCCCACATTCTGGCGAGGTTGAATCGGATCTTCGGTCGTATTTCCGACAGCATCGTTCTCCCCATTCTCACGGCAGCTTCCAATGTCCTTTCGGCAGCGGTGCTCGGGGTTGGGGTGATTTTCGCCTTCGGCTGGCAGGCGCTGCTGATCTTCAGCTTTCTCTTGTTGGCCTATAGCCTCGGATCGGTTGTTGTCACCCCCTTCCTGCGTTTCGCCTCGAAGCAGAAGCTGATTTTCTCGCTGCAGGTGAATACCCTGCTCATGGAGTCGACCCGCTCCATCCGTGACGTCCAGCTCTATGGAGCGGAGACCTACTTCCAGGATTCCTTCCATGCGATCGGGAGGCGGGGAAAGGTGTTCGACCGCATCTCGAAGACCCTGCCCGAGGTGCCCCGCTACCTGGTGGAGCCGGCCGGTGTCACCGTGCTCTTTCTGGTGGGCCTGCTGCCGCCCCTGCTGAGCGAGGACGCCTCCGAGGCGATCCGGGACACGATTCCGACCCTGGCGGCCATCATGTTCGCCGGACTGCGGCTCTCGGCGCCGATCCAGGCGATCTTCCGCTCGGTCAACAAGCTGCGGGGCGGCCTGCCGGACATCGATGACGCCCTCACCCTGCTGGAGCTCAAGCCCGGCCGCCTCACGATGGCCTCCGCCGCCGTTCCCACCCCCAGGGGCGTCATGCCGCAGCGGCACATCCGTCTCGAGCACGCCTGGTACCGCTACCCCCAGGCGGGGGCCTGGGTGCTGGAGGACATCACCCTCACGATTCCGATCGGTTCCCGCGTGGCGCTGGTGGGGCACACCGGCGGCGGCAAGTCCACGGCGGCCCATCTCCTCCTCGGCCTGCTGCGGCCCCAGCGCGGCGCCCTGCTGCTGGACGGCATCCCCCTGCAGCGGGAGGAACTGCCCGCCTGGCAGGCCTGCTGCGCCATGGTCCCCCAGAGCATCGTGCTTCTCGATGCCAGCGTGCGCAACAACGTGGCCTTCGGCATCCCGGACGACCAGATCAACGACGACCTCGTGTGGGAGTCGCTGGAGATGGCCCAGCTCGCGGTCTTCGTGAGCGAGCTCCCCTACGGCCCCTACACCGTCATCGGGGAGGACGGCATGCGGCTTTCGGGGGGGCAGCGGCAGCGGCTGGCCCTGGCCCGCGCCTTCTACAAGCAGGCCCGGGTGCTGATCCTCGACGAGGCCACCAGCGCCCTGGACAACAAGACCGAGAGCGACGTTCTCGAGGCCCTGGAGCTGGTGGGCAGACGCTGCACCACGGTGGTGATCGCCCACCGCCTCTCCACGATCCGCTCCTGCGACAGCATCTTCGAGTTCCAGCGCGGTCGCATCAAGGCGTCCGGGGATTACCGGGCGCTTCAGGATCATTCCGAGAGCTTCCGGGAACTGGTGGCCCTGCAGGATGGGTGACATCACGCTCCTGGCCACCGCCGACTGGGATCACCCGATCTGGACCAACAAGCAGCACGTGGCCTGCGCCCTGGCCGATCTGGGACATCGCGTGCTCTACGTGGATTCGATCGGGCTTCGTCCACCCCGCCGCGGCGGATCGGACCGGAGCCGGCTGCTGCGGCGTCTGCGGCAGGGGCTGAGGCCGCCCCGCCGGGTCCGCGGCAATGTGTGGGTCTGGTCGCCGCTGGTGCTGCCCGGTGCCCGGGCCGCCTGGCAGATCCGCCTCAACCGGTGGATCCTCAACCTGGGGCTGCGGCTCTGCCGCCTCCGGCTGCGGCTGCGGCCCGACTGGCTGTGGACCTACAACCCCCTCACCCTGCAGATCGTCGATCCCGCTCCCTACCGCCGCCTGATCTACCACTGCGTCGACGCCATCCAGGCGCAGCCCGGCATGCCCGCCGCCAGCATCGACGCCTGGGAGGAATGCCTCCTCCGGCGGGCGGACATCGTGTTCGTGACCTCCCCGCTCCTGCTCGAGCGGCACCGCCGCCACAATCCCCGCACGATCTTTCATCCGAACGTGGCCGATGGGGAGCACTTCGGCCGCGCGATGGCGAAGGACCTGCCGGTGCCGGCCGAGATCGAGCGGCTGCCCCGGCCACGGCTCGGCTTCGTCGGCGCCATCAGCGCCTACAAGCTCGATCTGCCCATGCTCGCGGCGCTGGCGCGGCGGCACCCGGCCTGGACCTTCGTGCTGATCGGTCCCGTCGGCGAGGGGGATCCGGGCACCGACGTGGGGGACCTGGCGGCCCTGGAGAACGTGCATCTGCTGGGCCCCCGCTCCTACGCCGAACTGCCCGCCTGCCTGGGGGGCCTCGACGCGGCGCTGCTGCCCCTGCGGCTCAACGCCTACACCCGCGCCATGTTTCCGATGAAGTTCTTCGAGTATCTGGCGGCGGGGCTGCCGGTGGTCGCGACGGCGATCGATGCCCTGCGGCCCTACGGGGACGTGGCGGTGATCACCGCTCCCGGGGAGGAGGCCTTCGCCGAAGGCATCGCACGGGTGCTGCGGGGGGAGGGGCCCTCCCGGGAGAGGCGGCTGGCCCGGGCAGGCGAGCACACCTACCGCAGCCGCACCGCGGCGATGCTGGCCGCCATCGACGCCCTGCCGGGCCAGGCGTGATCCGCGGATGAGCGGCAGGGACGTCAGCGTCATCACGGTCTGCATGAACCGCCGGGAGCACCTGCGCTCCACGGCGGCGGAGGTGAGCCGCTGGCCCCATCACCGCGAGCACGTGATCGTGGACTGGAGCAGCCGCCTGCCGCTGCGGCGCGGTGAGCTGCCGGACGATCCCCGCATCCGGCTGGTGCGGGTGGAGGGGGAACGACACTGGCACCTGTGCCGCGCCTACAACCTGGCGATCGCCCTGGCACGGGGTGACTGCCTGCTCAAGCTCGATGCGGACTGCTGGCCCCTCGCCCTGCCGGAGCCGGAGGCGCTGGAGGAGGAGGGGGTGGTGTGCGCCTTCGGCAGCGGCGGGGAGGGGCGGCTGGGGCAGTGGCTGGTGGACCGCTCCCTCGTGGCCGCGGTGGGGGGGTACAACGAATACCTGGAGGGGTATGGCTTCGACGACAAGGACTTCCGTGCCCGGATCTCCCTGGTGGCCACCGTTCCCCCCCGGAACCTCCCCGCCGCGATGATCGGCGTGATCGTCCACTCGGCGATCCTGCGGGCCGACGACCGGGGCGGCCGCGGCTCCGGAGCGCCGCGGCGCCCGCCGGCGGTGGACCTGGCCCATGCCCGCGCCCAGAAGCGCGCGACGGCGCTGGCCAACCGGGTTCTCGCCGCCCGCTGCCCCTGGTCGCCGCGCCGGCGCCGCAGTCTCTACCGGTCCCTGCCCGCCGCCGAGGGCGCCGAAGTCTTCCGCGTGGAGCCCGCCTCCGTGCCCGTTCCCTCCCTCGAGGTGGCGGAGGAGGCCCGCCGGCTGCGCCGGCGTGTCTTCTGGGGGTTGTTCCTCAGCCTGCCGGAGGAGCTCGTGGTGCACATGCCCACCCGCCTGCTGCCCGCCGACCGCCGCGGCCGCTTCACCCTGCGCCGCTGGCAGCGCGTCTGCTGGTTCGTGCTGCGGCCGTTGTGGGCCTGGCCGCTGATGGCCCTGCTCGCTCTCCAGGAGCTGCGCTCGCGGGCCGGGGGCGGCGAGACCCGGGCGGAGGCCGTTCCCAGGGCCCTGGCGGAGGGGGATGTGGAGGGGGCGCTGGCCGCGCTGCGGGCCCTGCCCTCCGCTTCGGTCCGGCAGGCCCTGGCGGAACGGCTGCTGTTCCAGCGGGCCCTCCGGCCCGCCGATCCCGAGCGGGAGGCGGCCCTGCTGGAGGGCCTGGGCAGGGAGCCAGGCCTGCGGCCGCACCAGCGGGCCTACGCCCGGGTGGCCCTGGGGTGGTGGGCGATCCGCCGGGGCGACCGCGCCCGGGCAGCGGCGCTGTGGCCCGATCTGGAGGCCGCCGGCCGGGAGCTGCAGCGGCAGACGTCCGGCCGCCGCTGCGGACGGCGCAACCGGGAGAACCGCATCAAGCGGCTGGTGTCCACCTGGACGGTGCTGGCCCACCTCAGCCTGATGCTGGAGCGCCTCGATCCCCTGCCGGGGGTGGGGGAGGCGGCCCACGACCTGCTGCAGAGGATGGATCCCGGCCTCCTGCCGGCGGAGGTGATGCTGCGGATGAGCAGCAACCTCGCCCGCTGCCTGGCCCTGCAGGGTCCCGCCCACGGGGAGCGGCTGCAGGCGGATCTCGCCCGGCTGCACGGCGTGCTGCTGGCCCTCGGGGAGGACGCCGGCGCCCCGGAGGAGGACCATCGCGGCTACGTGGAGGCGTTGCTGGAGGGAGTGAGGACCTGGCGGGCCGGAGAGCCGGGGGCCGGGGACCCCGCCGGCCCGCCGGCTTTCGCGGTGGCGGCCCTCAACCTCGACACGCCGCTGGTGCGCCGCGGCCTCGCCCGGTACTGGGGCTGACCGCCCATGGCGCGGGTGGCGGTCCACATCCACTCCCTCGGGCTGGGGGGCGCCGAACGGGTGGCCCTGCAGTGGGCAGGATGGCTGCGGCAGGCGGGCCATGAGGTGGTGCTGCTCACCGGTCCGCCGGCGGGGGGGCGGCGCCAGTCCGCCCCCGGGGACGGCCCGGACTTCTACTCCCTTCCGCCGGGGCTGGTGCGGGTCCGCGAACCCGCGCTGCCCGCCGGCCTGGACCGCCTGGGGGGGCTTGCCTTTCCGCTGCGGATCCTCCGCCTGCGCGGCTGGCTGCGGTGCTGGTCCCCCGACCTGGTGCTCTCGGTGACCACCCGGCCCGCCATCAAGATGCTGCTGGCCGCCTGGGGCCTTCCGCCGGCGGTGGTGGTCGCCGAGCGCAACCACCCCGGCGCCAAGCGGTTGGCGATCCCCTGGCGCCTCCTGCGGCGCCTCACCTATCGGCGGGCGTCGCTGCTGCTGGTGCAGACCGACCCGATCGCCGCCTGGTTCGGCCGGCGCGGCCTGGCGGGACGCACGGCCGTGCTGCCCAACGCCCTCCAGTGGCCCCTGCCCATCGAGCAGCCGGTCCTGCGCCCTGAGCAGCTGCTCGACCCGTCCACGCCGGTGGTCCTGGCGGCGGGCACGAAGCCCCACCAGAAGGGGTTCGATCTCCTGGTGGAGGCGTTCGGCCGGGCCCGCCGCCGCTGTCCCGGCTGGAGGCTGGTGATCGCGGGGGTGAGCCGGGCGGAGTGGCCGCGGCGCTGGCCCTGGCCCTCGGGCGAAGCGGCCCCCCTGCTGCTCGGCCGGGTCGGCAACCTCGCCGACTGGTACGCGCGGGCGGACCTCTTCGTGCTGAGTTCCCGCTACGAGGGGTTTCCCAACGTGCTGCTGGAGGCGATGGCCAGCGGCACGGCCTGCCTGGCGGTCGACTGCCCCAGCGGGCCCGCCGACCTGATCGAACCGGGCCGGAACGGGGTGCTGCTGCCGCTGCTGCCGGGGCGGTCCGCGATGGTGGAAGCGCTGGCACAGGCCCTGGCGGAGCTGATGGCCGCCGAACCCCGGCGCCGGGCGTTCGCCGCCGCCGCGATGGAGGTGCATGAACGCTTCGCGGAGGAGCGGATCCGCCGGCGGCTCCTCGATCTTCTGCGGCCCTGGCTGGCGGGCGAGGGATGCTGACGCCGGCCGTCCCGCCGCGGGTGCTGGTGTTCGCGCCGTCGCGGCAGCGGGCGAGCGAGACCTTCATCCGCGCCAATCTGCGGGGTCTGGCGGACCATGCCGTGGTGTACTGCGGCGACGAGCGCCCCTGGCGGGGAGAGCGGCTGCGGCTCCTGTACGGGCTGGCCGTGCTCCTGAGCAAGGCCTGCAGCCGGCTGGGGTGGCACCGGCTGGCCACGGCCGTCGTCACGCCCGTGGCGGTGGCGATCTGTCGCCGCGAGGCCCCCGACGTGGTGCTGGCCGAGTTCGGCTTCCACGCGGTCCGGGTCATGGAACTGGTGCCCCGCACGGGGCTGCCGCTGGTGGTCCATTTCCGGGGGTCGGATGCCTCGTCCCGACGCCATTACGTGGTGCTGCGGCACCGGTACCGGCGCCTGCTGGCCCTGGCGGCGGCGATCGTCGTCAAGTCACGGCCGATGCGGGAGCGGCTGCTGGCCCTGGCCGGCGCGGAGGCATCGCGGCTGAAGGTTCTGGTGAGCCCTTCCGGTGCCGATCCGGCCCTGTTCGGGGGAGCCGATCCGGCCGCTGCGCCTCCCCCCTCCCCCGCCGTG
>CAZVPB010000119.1:0-7109 GCA_964628165.1 uncultured Cyanobium sp. | reverse complement strand
TATGACTATGACTACTTCAATCGCTATCCCATACCATTTGCCGTTCTGAGCAAAGTTCTGCTGCTTCCATGGGAGCATGACCAGGCTGCCTATCTCTATGCATCCAGGCAGTGGATGAATCTCATTTTCCTGGCCACTCTGGCAGCGCTCTTTCTTCTGCTCCGCATGCTCGGAATGCGTCGCGGTGTCGCTCTCTTCGGCGTTCTGGGCACGGCCGTTGCCCCGGCATTCCTGTACTACAAGTCGATGTTCCATTTCGACCAGCCGGCGCTTCTGGCCTACGTTCTCGTCGCCGTGGTGTCGCTTCGCACCTTCACGGCGGACCGCCCCGTGGCCTGGCACTACCTCGTGGCCGTGGCCGTGGCTGCCCTCACGGGACGCTCCGCCATGACCCTCACCTTCGCACTGGCGCTCGCCCTGGTTCTCACCGGCCGGACATGGCGGTCCGAGCGTCGGAGCAGGGCGGCAGACCGTGCCCGTGCCGTGATCGCTTGGTGGGGAGTGACGATCTCACTGTCCCTGGTGGCCATCGCCACGGCCTACAACGTCGTCTGGGAGGCAATCCTCACTTCCGATCCGCCCTGGCGGACCAGCATCGTGGGATCGTCTCTGCGTCGCCTCGGGCTGACGCAGCAGGGATCCAGCGTCGAGCATCTGGACCGCACCCGCTGGGCAGGAGGGGCCGTTCCCGGAATCCTCGAAAACGTCTCCGGATACATCAGCCCGGTACTCACCCTTGCCCTGACACTTCTGATTGTCCTGGCCCTTCTGGCGCTCATTCGGGGGTACCGGCCAGGTCCGAACCGGCTTCCTGGGCCTTTCCCGACGGCTCACAGCCGTCTCCGCAGCCGCCGCTCACTGGCCTGGCGTTCCATGGGTCTCGGATCCCTCATCTGGCTCGTGCTCATGAAGAACCTTGTGGTGTTCCACGAGTATGCGGCGATGATGCTGATCCCCCTCTTCACTCTTCTGCTGGCATGGGCGGCGGAGCGGCTGGTGCTGATGAGCGATCTGCTCCTGGACCGCCAGGGAGCCTCCCGCCGGATCACGTCCATAGCCCTGCCTGTGATCGTTGTCGCGATGCTGTGGCAGTGCACCTCCGTGCCCGCCGCACGTCTTCGCCCCTCGCCCGCCCGTCTTGCTGCCCTCGAGTCGTTCTTTGCGGATCTGCATCGATTCCGCGCCGTCACCGACTCCGACACCCCTGTTCTGCGGGACGTGGACTGGATGCCGGGATCCCGGTTCGCCCAGTGCCTCCTGCTGGAGCAGCCTCTCTGGACAGGATCCCCCGCGATGGCCCCGTCGCTGGCCAGTCCGCCCCATCTGCCCCGGCACCCCCGGGAGGACGGACGGAGTGGCTGATGCCTTACATCACCATCACCTCCTCCCGCTCACGGGCCTCCCGGATCATCCGCTCGAGCCGCTCCAGCACGCTTTCATTGCTCATGCGGTTGTTGAGCCGCTCCGCCAGCAGGGGAAAGGCGAAGGGACCGGGCCGGGGGGTGCGCAGGATCAGCAGTTCGGCGTTCCGGAGCCGCTCCAGCGCGGCGGCGAGCCGGCCCACCTCCAGCTGCTCCTCCAGCACCTCGCGACGGGCCTGTTCCAGCAGCAGGTTGCCCGGTTCATGGCGGCGGAACACGTCGAAGAGGAGGGCGGCGCTGATCTGCAGCTGGGCACCGCTCCTTCCCTTTCCCGGGTAGCCGCCGCTCACCAGGCCGCTCACCTGGGCGATGGCACGGAAGCGGCGGCGGCACAGCTCCGAAAGGTTCACCGCCTGCTCGAGGTCCTCCATCAGCGCCTCGCCGCTGAGGAGGTCGTCGATCCGATCCTCCAGCAGCTCATCGAAGCGGTAGCCCCGCGGTGCGAGCAGTTCGAAGCCGTAATCGTTCACCGACACGGTGATCGTGGCGGGCCGGTGACGGGCCAGGCGCCAGGCCCAGAGGAAGCCCAGGCCCTCGTGCACGAAGCGTCCCTCGAAGGGATAGGCATAGAGATGACTGCCTTCGCGGGTGGTGCAGTGTTCCACCAGAAACTGATGGGAGGCCGGGAGGCGTGAGAGATCCGCCTGACGCTCCAGCAGGGGGCGCAGGGCCCGCAGTTCCGCCGTGTCCAGGGCCGCGCCGTCGCCCTCGAGGGCCCGGCGGCAGCGGTCCACCTCCCGGCGCAGGTGGGCACTGAGCAGGTCGGAGAGGGCCATCTGGCCGCCGGCCCAGGCCGGCACGGCGGTGGTGCGCCTGCGGCTGGCCCGCACCAGGGCCGTCATCTCCCGCAGCCGCACGAACTCCAGCTGCCGGCCGGCGAAGAAGAACACGTCGCCGGGCCGCAGCCGGCCGATGAACGTCTCCTCCACGTGACCGAGCACGGCTCCCCGCACGAACCGCACCGTCACGGCCCGGTCGGCGGTGATCGTGCCGATGTTGAGGCGATGCAGCCTGGCGATCGCCGCCTCCCGCACCACGTAACGGAAGGGTTCCGCATCGCTCGCCCCGGCCGGATCCCGCTCGAGGCGGCGGTAGCGGGGGTAGGCGGCCAGGCAGGCGCCGCCCTGCTCGAGGAACCGCAGGCACCAGTTCCAGGTGCCCCCGTCGAGGTTGCGGTAGCTCCAGGTGCGCCGCACCGTCTCCAGCTCCTGCCGCGGATCGAAGCCGGGTCCGCAGGCGAGGCTGGTGAGGTGCTGCAGCAGCACGTCCACCGGGCAGGCGGGCGGCCGGCGATGTTCCACCACCCCCTCCTCCAGGATGCGCCGCATCGCCGACACCTCCAGCAGTTCCAGGGAGTTGGTGGGCAGGAACAGCACCTCGGCGGTGCCCCCCGGCACGTGGCCGGACCGGCCCGCCCGCTGCAGCAGACGGGCCAGGTTCTTGGCGCTGCCGATCTGCACCACCCGCTCCACCGGCTGGAAGTCGACCCCCAGATCGAGGGAGCTGGTGCACACCACCCAGCGCAGGTCCCCCTGCTTCACACCCGCCTCGATCGCCTCGCGGGTGTCGCGGGCCACGGCGCTGTGGTGCAGCGCCAGGACGTCCTCCATCTCCGGACAGGCGTAGCGGAGGCACTGGTGCCAGCGTTCCGCCTGGTTGCGGGTGTTGGTGAAGAGCAGGGTGGAGATGCGGGGATCCAGCGCCGACACCAGCTCCTCGTACATCCGCAGCCCCAGGTGACCGGCCCACGGGAAGCCGTCGATCGCCTCCGGCAGCAGGCTGCGGATCTCCGTGCGGCGGGGAATCCGGGCGGAGAGGATGCGGGGTTCGGCGCCGACACCCACCGCCGCCCGGGCCGCCTCCTCGGCATTGCCGATCGTGGCGCTGATCGCCCAGGTGCGCAGTCCGGGGCGCAGCCGCCTCAGCCAGCCCAGGCAGAGCTCCGTCTGGGTGCCGCGCTTGCTGCCCATCAGCTCGTGCCACTCGTCGATCACGACCGCCCGCAGCTGCCCGAAGAGTCGCGGGGCCGTGCGGTTGGCCAGCAGAAGGGAGAGGGATTCCGGTGTGGTGACCAGGATCTGGGGCGGATGCCGCAGCTGCCGGGCGCGCTCATGGGAACTGGTGTCCCCGTTCCGCAGCCCCACCCGGAGCCGCCATCCCAGGGTCTCGATCGGTTCCCGGATCGCCTGCACCAGATCCCGCGAGAGGGCCCGCAGTGGTGTGAGCACGAGCAGCTGCAGTCCCTCGGGTGCTCCCTCGGCCACCATTTCGGCCAGTGGACCCATCACCGCCGCATAGGTCTTGCCCGCCCCGGTGGGGACCTGCAGCAGGCCGCTCTCCCCCGCCAGGTAGGCCCGCCAGCACTGCCGCTGGAAGGGCAGGGGGCTCCAGCCCCGCCCGGCGAACCAGGTCTCGACCGGCTGGAGAGGGTCAGGGGGCGCCACCTCAGCCGGCCTCGCCCCGCATCAGCCGCTGGGCCGTGGCCAGGTCGTCGGCCTCGGCGGCGGGTTTGTCGCGCCGCCAGCGGCTGATGCGGGGAAAGCGCACGGCGATGCCGCTGCGGTGCCGCCGGGAGGGCTGGAGTCCCTCGAAGGCCAGCTCGAACACCTGCTGGGGTTCCACCGCCCGGACCGGGCCGTAGCGCTCCACGGTGTGCCGGCGGATCCAGCGGTCGAGCTCCTCGATCTCCCCGTCGTCGAGACCGGAGTAGGCCCGGGCGAAGGTCACCAGATCGCCGTCGTCGTTCCTCAGAGCGAAGGTGTAGTCGGTGAAGAGGTTGGCGCGGCGTCCCCGCCCCGCCTGGGCGTAGAGCAGCACGGCATCGAGCCGGTAGGGCTCCAGCTTGTGCTTCCACCAGTGGCCGCGGCGGCGGCCGGCCAGATAGGGGGAATCCCGGTGCTTGAGCATCAGCCCCTCCGCCCCAGCCTGCCTGGCCCTGCCCCGGAGGAGCTCCAGGGCCGACCAGTCCGCCAGCTCCAGAGCCGGCGAGAGCCGCAGGGGCCGATCCCGCAGCAGCTGCTCCAGCTCCGTGCGCCGCTGCCGGAGAGGGCGATCGCGGCAGTCGTGGCCGCTGCCCTCGAGCAGGTCATAGGCCACGAAGGCCGCCGGACACTCCCGCAGCAGCGCCGGTGGCGGCGAGCGCCGTCCCAGCCGCCGCTGCAGCAGGGCGAAGCTCTCCGGCACGGGCGCCCCGTCCCGCCACACCAGCACCTCGCCGTCGAGCACGGTGCCGTCCGGAAGGCTGGAGCCCCGTTCGGCCAGGTCCGGGAAGGCGCCGTTCAGCAGCTCCTCGCCCCGGCTCCAGAGGAAGCTCTCGCCGCGGCGACGGATCAGCTGGGCCCGGATGCCATCCCACTTCCATTCCGCCAGCCAGTCCCCGGCCTTCCCCTCCAGGGCTGAAGGCTCCAGCGGCGAGGCGAGAAAGAACGGGTACGGCCGGCTGGCCGGCACCACCGTGGAATCCCCGGGGGCGATCAGTGCGGCGTAAGCCTCGGCGCTGGGGGTCAGGCCCCCCATCAGCCGATGGGCCAGGACCGGCTCCTCGATCCCGCTCACCCGGGTCAGGGCCCGGAGCACCAGTCCCCGCGCCACACCCACCCGGAAGCCGCCCGTGAGCAGTTTGTTCATCACGAAGATCTGCCGCGGCGTGAGGGTGTCCCAGAGCTGCCGAACGGCCTCCGCCTGGGCATCGATCCCCAGGCCCGCCAGCTCGGGCAGGATCCGTTCCATCCACACGTGCAGAGGCGCATCTGCCGCCCCGCCCCGCTCGCTGCCGCTGGGTTCGTCCGTCCGGGGCCAGAGCAGGGCGATCGTCTCGGCCGAATCCCCCACGTGGGCCTGGCAGTCCTCGAACAGCCACTCCGGCAGTCCGCTGCCCTCGCTGCAGATCTGCCGCAGCCGCCGGGCAGTGACCAGCCGCCGGCGCTGGCCCCCCAGCAGGCAATGCACCGCCCAGGCGGCGTCGGACGGCGGCGCCTCCCGCAGATAGTCGGCGAGCCGGTCGACCCGGGCCGTGGTGCCGCTGGCCTGGTCGAGGGCGTCGAAGAGGGCGCAGAACCGCTTCACGGCAAGGCGGAGCCGCCCAGCGGGACGGCGGCGATTCCCTCCTCCTCGCGCAGGTAGCGGGCCAGTCCCTCGCTCTGGCCATGGGTCACGTACACCTGGCGGGCCCCGCACTCGCGCACGCTGCGCAGCAGACCCGGCCAGTCCGCGTGGTCGCTCATCACGAAGCCGCGCCCGTAGCCGCGTCGGCGGCGGGCACCCCGCACCGCCATCCAGCCGCTCACGAAGGCCGTCTGGGGCATCCTGAAGCGCTTCATCCAGGCCGAGCGGTGGGCCGAGGGCGGAGCCAGCACCAGCCGGCCGGCCAGGGTCTCACCCCGCGGAACCGAACTGACCGGCCGGGTGGGCACCATCGCGATGCCCCGTTCGCGGTAGGCGGGCATCAGCGTCTCCACCGCTCCGTGCAGGAGCACCTCCTCCCGCACGCCGATGGCGTGGAGTTCCGCCAGCACCCGCTGGGCCTTGCCGAAGGCGTAGCAGAAGAGGAGGGAGGGGCGCTCCGGGGCCTGCCGCCACCAGGCCACGATCTCCTCCGCCACCTCCCGCCCCGGCCGCCAGCGGTAGACCGGCAGGCCGAAGGTGGCCTCGGTGATCATCACGTCGGCGCCCACCGGCTCGAAGGGAGCGCAGGTGGGATCGGCATCACGCTTGTAGTCGCCGCTCACCAGCCACTGTTCGGCACCGGCCTCGAGCCGGATCTGGGCCGAGCCCAGGACATGGCCGGCGGGATGGAACGAGACCCTCGCGTCGCCGATGCGGACCTGCTCGCCGTAGGGAAGGGGATCAAGCCGGATCCCCTGGCCGAGCCGTCTTCGCAGCACCCCTTCCCCCGCGTCGGCAGCCCAGTAGCGGCCGCAGCCGGGCCGGGCATGGTCGGCGTGGGCATGGGTGATCAGCGCCCGGGGCACCGGCCGCCAGGGGTCGATCCAGGCATCGGCCGCCGCACAGTAGAGACCCTGCGGTGTGAGGGTGATCAGACCGTCGGCGGGGAGAGCGGACCGCGTCGCCACGCCGGATCCTCAGGCGCTCATCGCCAGCATCCGTTCGATCGGCACGAGGGCGCGGCGGCGGATCTCCTCGTCGATCTCGATGGCGGGGGCCCTGCGCTCGAGACACCGCCACAGCTTCTCGAGCGTGTTGAGCCGCATGTAGGGGCAGGTGTTGCAGCTGCAGTTGTCCGTCCCCGGCACCGGCAGGAAGGTCTTGTCGGGCATGCGCAGGCGCATCTGGTGGATCAGGCCGGGTTCGGTGAGCACCAGGAAGGTGGTGGCGGGGCTGTCCACGGCCCGCTGCAGCAGGCGGCTGGTGGAACCGATGAAGTCGGCCAGATCCAGCAGGTGCTCCTGACACTCCGGATGGGCGATCACCTCCGCACCGGGGTGCTCCAGCTTCAGTTGAAGAAGCGCCTGCTCGCTGAAGGTCTCGTGCACGATGCAGCTGCCGGGCCAGAGAGTGAGCTCGCGGCCGGTCTGCCGCGCCACCCAGCGGCCCAGGTTCTGGTCGGGGGCGAAGAGGATGGGGCGGTCGCGGGGGATCTGGTTCACCAGATGCACGGCGTTGCTGCTGGTGCAGATCAGATCGCTCTGGGCCTTCACCGCCGCGGAGCAGTTGATGTAGCTCACCACG
>CAZVPB010000118.1:0-7137 GCA_964628165.1 uncultured Cyanobium sp. | reverse complement strand
CCCAGGAGTGCTCGGTGGGCACCAGGGTGTGGCGGTGCAGCGCCGGCCGCACGCCGCGTTGCTCCATCTCCTCCTCCAGCAGGGTCTGGAACCGGCGGCTCTCGGCCAGCAGCCGCTGCACATGGCCGGCGCCGCCGGCGGTCGCCGACATCTCCGGCTCACGGCCGCAAAGCTCCAGCCCCTCGATGTGCTCCTCCAGCCAGGCCCACTCGTACTGCAGCATCGCCGCGCTGCAGCCCGCCAGCCTTTCGGCGTAGTCATTCAGGTGGGCCTGCTGCACCGGGCCGGGTGGAACGGGAGTGGTGGCGCCGGCCGCCTCCCCGGGCGCAGCGGAGGCTCCGGTGGCCACCTCGGCACGCGCCTCGTTCAGCCGCTGCATGATCTCGCGCAGGTAGCTCATCGCCGCCGCCTCAGGCCCCGGCCACCGCCGCCAGGCCCCGCTCGTCGAACACCCCCTCGAACAGCACCGAGCTGAGGTAGCGCTCGCCCGAATCCGGCAGCACCACCACGATCGTGCGGCCGGCGTAGCGCTCCTCCCGCGCCAGCCGCAGCGCCGCCACCGTGGCGGCACCGCAGGAGATGCCGGCCAGGATTCCCTCCTCCCGGGCCAGCCGCTGCGCCATCGCCACCGCCTCCTCGTCGCCCACGGTCTCCACCCGGTCCACCAGCGACAGATCGAGGTTGTCCGGCACGAAGCCGGCCCCGATCCCCTGGATCTTGTGGGGCCCCGGCTGCAGCTCCTCGCCGGCGCGGGTCTGGCTGATCACCGGGCTGTTGACGGGCTCCACCGCCACCGA
Source organism: uncultured Cyanobium sp. (assembly GCA_964628165.1). Lineage (GTDB taxonomy): Bacteria > Cyanobacteriota > Cyanobacteriia > PCC-6307 > Cyanobiaceae > Cyanobium. The sequence goes on along the minus strand of CAZVPB010000118.1, from coordinate 6,340 downwards.
CACCAGCGGCTTGCCGAGGGTGTGCTTGATGTAGCGGCTGACGCCGGTGATCGTGCCGCCGGTGCCGACGCCGGCCACCAGCACGTCCACCTCGCCGCCGGCGTCCTCCCAGATCTCCGGGCCGGTGGTGTCGTGGTGGATGCGGGGGTTGGCGGGATTGCTGAACTGACCCAGCAGCACGTAGCGGTCCGGGTCGGCGGCGGCCAGCTGTCGCGCCGCGCCGATGGCGCCCGCCATGCCCAGCCGCCCCTCGGTGAGCACCAGATGGGCGCCGTAGGCGGTGAGCAGCTTGCGCCGCTCCAGGCTCATCGTCTCCGGCATCGTGAGGGTGAGGCGGATGCCGCGGGAGGCCGCCACGAAGGCCAGGGCGATGCCGGTGTTGCCGCTGGTGGGCTCGATCAGCTCCTTGCCGGGCCCCAGCAGGCCATCCTTCTCCGCCTGCCAGATCATCGCCGCGCCGATGCGGCACTTCACCGAATAGGCCGGGTTGCGGCCCTCGATCTTGGCCAGCACCCGGGCGCCGCAGCCCTCCGTCACCCGGTTGAGCCGCACCAGCGGCGTGCGGCCGATGCTGAGGCTGTTGTCGGTGTAGACGGAACCCATTCCCGGATGCGGCGTTCCCTCAAGTATGAAGAGGAACAGCGCAAACGCCGGTGAATGCCGGTTGCGGCGGGGCGGATTCCTAATGTTCCGCCACGTTCTTCCCGATGCCGGTGGTCGCTCTCGCTCCGAGCAGGATCTTCAACCGCATCAGCACGAGCAACCTCAGGGGCGACCTCTTCGGTGGCGTCACCGCCGCGGTGGTGTCCCTGCCGATGGCGCTGGCCTTCGGCGTGGCCTCCGGCGCCGGCGCGGCCGCGGGACTCTGGGGTGCGGTGCTGGTGGGTCTGTTCGCCGCCCTCTTCGGCGGCACCCCCAGCCTGATCTCGGAGCCCACCGGGCCCATGACGGTGGTGATGACGGCGGTGATCGCCACCCTCACCGCCGCCGATCCGGAGAACGGCATGGCGATGGCCTTCACCGTGGTGATGCTGGCCGGCCTGTTCCAGATCGTCTTCGGCGTTCTGAAGCTGGGCCGCTACGTCACGATGATGCCCTACACGGTGATTTCGGGCTTCATGTCCGGAATCGGCTTCATCCTGATCATTCTCCAGATCGCCCCCTTCCTCGGCCAGGCCACGCCGAAGGGCGGTGTGATCGGCACCCTCTCCGCCCTGCCCCGGCTGATCGCCTCCACCCGGCCCGCCGAGGTGGTGCTGGCGGTGCTGAGCGTCGCGATCATCTGGCTCATGCCCGGCCGCTGGCGGCGTTTCGCCCCGCCCCAGCTGGTGGCGCTGGTGGTGGGCACGATCCTCTCCCTCACCCTGCTGAACGTGGGGACCGGCACCGAGGAGCTGGGCATCCGCCGCATCGGCGAGATCGCCTCCGGCTTCCCCTCCCTGCACGTGCCCCACATCGAGCTGGGCCAGCTGCGGCTGATCCTGATCGACGCCGCCGTGCTGGGCATGCTCGGCTGCATCGACGCCCTGCTCACCTCGGTGATCGCCGACAGCATCACCCGCACCGAGCACGACTCCAACAAGGAACTGATCGGTCAGGGGCTCGGCAACCTCGCCTCCGGCCTCTTCGGCGGCATCGCCGGCGCCGGGGCCACCATGGGCACGGTGGTGAACATCCAGGCCGGCGGCCGCAGCGCCCTCTCCGGCATCACCCGCGCCCTGGTGCTGATGGTGGTGATTCTCGGCGCCTCCGGCCTCGCCGCCCAGATCCCCATGGCGGTGCTGGCCGGCATCGCCTTCAAGGTGGGCATCGACATCATCGACTGGGACTTTCTGCGCCGTGCCCACCGCCTCTCGCTCAAGGGGGCGCTGATCATGTACGGCGTGATCCTGCTCACCGTGCTGGTGGACCTGATCGTGGCGGTGGGGGTGGGGGTGTTCGTGGCCAACATCCTCACCATCGACCGCATGAGCGCCCTGCAGAGCAAGGCGGTGAAGTCGGTGAGCACCGGCGACGGCGACATCGAGCTCACCCCCACCGAGCGGCGGCTGCTGGACCGCGCCAACGGCGAGGTGCTGCTCTTCCAGCTCAACGGCGCCATGATCTTCGGCGTGGCCAAGGCGATCGACCGGGAGCACAACGCCATCGGCGACTGCAAGGCGATCGTGTTCGACCTGGCCCAGGTGTCCCACCTCGGCGTGACCGCCTCCCTCGCCCTCGAGAACGCCGTGCAGGAGGCGGTGGAGAAGGGACGCGAGGTGTTCGTGGTGGGGGCCACCGGCACCACGCGGCGGCGGCTCGAGAAGCTCAAGATGTTCGAGCTGCTGCCCGCCGACCACACCGAGCTCAGCCGTGCCGAGGCGCTGGAGCGGGCGGTGGAGGCGACGGCGACGCCCACGCCGGAGCCGGCGGCGTGAACCGTCGCACCCCCTCGAAGAGCCGCCGCAGCGCTTCGCCGAGTTCGTCGCCGGCGAGCATGCCGTAGCTCAGCCGCAGCACGGCGGTGCCCGCGGCGCCCGGCAGGCCGAACTCCCCGCCGGGCAGCACCGCCACGCCGTGTTCCAGCACCAGCCGTTCCACCAGTTCCGTGGCGGTGAGGCTGCTGGCCACCTCGAGCAGGGCGTAGAAGGCGCCGTCGGGTTCCGCCAGCAGCCGCAGCGGCAGGCCCGCCGCCTGCTCCCCGGCCACCGCCGCCAGCAACCGGCGGCGGCTCTCGCCCAGGGCCTCCACCCGCGGCCGGCACCAGGCCGGCCCGGCGGAGAGGGCCGCCAGGGCCAGCCGCTGGCTCGGCCGCGCCGGGCAGATCTCCACCGTGTCCTGCACCTTGGCCACCGCCTCGATCAGCTGCCGCGGCACCGCCCCGTAGCCGATGCGCCATCCCGCCATGCCGTAGGCCTTGGAGAGGGAGAAGAGGGAGAGGGTGTGGCCGCCGCTGCCGGGTTCGGCGCCGGGGCTGCGGTGGGGCACCGCTCCGTGCACGAACTCGGCGTAGGCCTCGTCGCTGATGTGGAAGAGGCCGTGGCGGGCGCAGAGGCGGTTGATCGCCGCCAGCACCTCCGGTGGCGTCACCAGCCCGGTGGGGTTGCCGGGAGAGATGGTGACGATCGCCCGGGTGCGGGGCGTGATCGCCGCCGCCAGGCGCTCCGGATCGGGGATCAGGCCGGCCTGCACCGGCACCGCCACGCCGCCGGCCAGCTGCACCGCCATCACGTGGTTGAAGTAGTAGGGCAGCGGCAGGATCACCTCGTCGCCGGGATCGCAGATCACCGACACCGCCGCATGGAAGGCCATGTTGCTGCCGGCCGTGACCACCACCTCGCTCCCCTCCAGGTCGAGGCCCCGCGGCCCCGCCAGCTCCCGGCGCACCGCCTCCAGCAGATCGGCATCCCCCAGGCCGGGCCCGTAGCGGTGGGCCGCCGGCAGCGGCAGCGCCCGCAGGGCCCGCTCCACCTCAGCCGGCGGCGACCAGCCCACCATTCCCTGGGCCAGCGACAGGCAGCCGGGCCGGCGGGCCATGAGGCGGCCCACATGGGGGATCACCGGGCGCATCACCGCCGCCATGTGGCGGGCGGCGGAGGGGACGGGGGCGGGCATCGCCTCAGCCTGCCAGCGGCAGCAGCCACTCGAACACGGCGCCGCCGCCGGGGTGGTTCTCGGCGGTGATCCGGCCGCCGAGGCTCACGGCGATCTGCTGCACGATCGGCAGGCCCAGGCCGCTGCCGCCGCGCCGGCCGCGGGCCCGGGCCGGGTCGCCCCGGTAGAAGCGCTCGAACATGTGCTCCAGGTCGTCCTCGCTGAGGCCGGGGCCGTGGTCGCGCACCGTGAGGCGGCACCAGCGCGGTCCCGGCTCGATGCCCACCTCCACCGTCCCCCCCTCCGGCGAGAAGCTCACCGCGTTGTCGAGCAGGTTGAGCAGGCCGCGGTGCAGCCACGAGTCCACCGCCCGCACCCGCACCGGCGTGTCCCCGGGGGGGGGATCGAGCAGCAGCCGCACCCGCCGTTCCTCCGCCAGGGGGCGCAGGTCGGCCCACACCCGCCGCACCACCGGCTCCAGCGGCAGCGTGCCCAGGTCGGTCTCCGCCGGCAGGGCGTTCTCCAGCCGCGAGAGCTCCAGCAGGTCGCGCACCAGCTCCTGAAGCCGCCGCAGTTCCCGCAGCAGCCGCTCCACCATCACCTGCTGCGCCGGCGTCGCCTGCCCCGCCAGGGTCTCCCCCACCAGCCGCAGGGCGGTGAGGGGGGTGCGGAGCTCGTGGGCCACATCGCTCACCCAGCGCTCCTGCTGCTCCAGCTGGGCCTCCAGCGAGCGGCGGCTCAGCAGCACCAGCGCCACCCAGCCCGCCTCACCCGGCAGGGCGAAGAGCTCCAGGTCGTCGCCCTCCACCTCCCAGGTGCGCCGCTGGGGCCGCGCCCGGCGGCGGGCGTCCTGGGCGATCTCCCGCAGCTCCAGCGGCAGGGCCGGCGGCGGCAGCGTGGCCGCGGCGGCGACCGGCGCCTCGGCCTCCAGATGGAGCTGGCGGCGTGCCCGGGGGTTGATGCGCTCCACCCCATCGCCGGGGCTGAGGATCAGCCAGCCGCAGGGGGCGTCGTCGATCCAGCGCAGCAGCTGCGGCGCGGCCGGCGCGGGCGGCGGGGGCGGCGGCCGGCGTCGGGCCAGCCGCATGCCGAGGGCCACCCCCACCACCAGGCCGAGGACCGCCGCCAGCCCTGCCGGCACTCAGCCGAAGCGGTAGCCGAAGCCCCGCACGGTCACGATGTGGCGCGGCTCGGAGGGGGTGTCCTCCAGCTTCTCCCGCAGCCAGCGGATGTGCACGTCCACCGTCTTGCTGTCGCCGAAGTAGTCGTAGCCCCACACCTGCTCGAGCAGCTTCTCGCGGCTCCACACCCGGCGGGGATGCTGCATGAACAGCTCCAGCAGCCGGTATTCCTTCGGCGAGAGGTTCACCGCCTCGCCGTCGCGGGTGACGCGGCACTCCTCCGGATAGAGCCGCAGGTTGGCGTGGCGCAGCACCTTGCCGGGCAGGGTGCCGGGGGCGCTGCGGCGCAGCAGGGCGCGGCAGCGGGCCACCAGCTCCCGCATGCCGAAGGGCTTCACCAGGTAGTCGTCGGCCCCCACCTCGAGACCCAGCACCCGGTCGGCCTCGCTGTCGCGGGCGCTCACCACCAGGATCGGGATGCGGTTGTCGGCCTGCCGCAGGCGGCGGCAGAGATCGAGCCCCCCCAGCCCGGGCAGCATCAGATCGAGCAGCAGCAGCGAGAAGGGTTCGCCGCCGTCCTCCTGTTCGAGGCTGTGGAGCGCGTCGCGGCCGTTGGAGCAGGCGGTGACCGCGAATCCCTCCATGCGGAGCGCGTCGCGGATCGTTTCCCGGATCGTTTCGTCGTCCTCGACGACCAGCAGGGAGGGTTCCATGCCGTCATTCTCGCCGGGACCCGGCCAGTCCTCCGCGGCGTCGCCCAAGCCGTTCAGCCGCGGGGCAGGTAGCTCACCACCAGCCGGCGCTGCGGATCGAGCCGCAGCCACCCCTCCTCCTTGAGGGAGCCGATCACCCGGGTCACGGTGACGCGGGTGGTGCCGACGGCGCTGGCGAGTTCCTGGTGGGTGAGCCGCAGGTTGAGCCGGAGGCCCTCCTCGCAGGGCTGGCCGTAGTCGGTGGCGAGCAGCTCCAGCAGGCCCCGCACCCGCTCCTCCACCCGCCGCAGGCCCATGAGGGCGAGCAGGGCCTGGCTCTGGCGGTGGCGCAGGCTCACGGCCTGGAGCATCGCCACCGCCAGGCTGGGGGTCTCGCGGATCTCGCTGCAGGAGAGGCAGAGCAGGTCGGTGTCGCTGATGGTGCGGGCTTCGTAGGCGTCCACGCCGGCGAGGGGATCGCCGAAGGGTTCGTTGGGGCCCGCCAGGCCCAGCAGCAGCTCGTCGCCGTGGATGGTGAGGGCGCCGAGGCGCACCATGCCCCGCACCACCAGCCAGACGTTGTTGCGCAGCAGCGGCACGGTGCTCCCCGCCGCCAGATGCACCAGGCTTCGCTTCTGATAGCTGGTCTCGAGCAGTTCCCGGAAGGCGTCGCTGCTGCCGGCTTCGCGGGAGGGCGTGAACACCATGGCGGGCCATGCTCGGGTCGTCCAGGCGACCCTATCGATGGCGGCCGCCTGGAAAACCAAGAGCGGGTAGTGCTTTGGTTAAGGGCAGAGAAAGAAACGATGTGTCGCCGATCACCGGCGGCGGTGGCCAGGGTTCCTAACAAGTGAACAGAAGAGCCGTCCGACCCGCCATGACCCTCGAGACCCACCGGAGCGAACTGCGCGCCACCGCCGCCGCCGTCGCCACCCCGGGCAAGGGGGTGCTCGC
>CAZVPB010000117.1:0-7178 GCA_964628165.1 uncultured Cyanobium sp. | reverse complement strand
CGCAGTTCCTCCCGCAGCTGGGCGTCGAGATTGCTCATCGGCTCGTCGAGCAGCACCAGCCGGGGCTGGCGCAGCAGCGCCCGGGCCAGGGCCACCCGCTGCCGCTGGCCGCCGGAGAGCTGGGCCGGCCGCCGGCCGCGCAGCTCCCGCAGCTGCAGGAGTTCCAGCACCGCGGTGATCCTGCGCTGACGTTCCGCCGCCTCCACCCCCCGCACCCGCAGTCCCAGGGCGAGGTTGCCCTCCACGCTCAGGTGCGGGTAGAGGGCATAGCTCTGGAACACCATCGCCACCTGACGGCGGCCGGCGGGAAGGCCGCTGATGTCCCGTCCCCCCAGCAGGATGCGCCCCTCGCTGAGCGGATCCAGTCCCGCCACCAGCCGCAGTGTCGTGCTCTTGCCGCAGCCGCTGGGTCCGAGCAGCGCCATGCACTCCCCGGCCCCCACCCGCAGGTTCAGGCGCCGCAGGAGGAATCGGTCCCCGACCCTGCGGCTCACGCCGTCGAGCACCAGTCCGTCCGTGCTCATCCCTTGATCGCCCCCTGGGTGAGTCCCGCCACGATCCTTCGCTGGAACACCAGCATGAGCAGCAGCAGGGGCACGCTCCCCACCACCGTGGCCGCCGCCAGAGCGCCGTAGGGGACCGTGTACACCGAGGAGCCCGCGATCCTTGCCATGGCGGTGGGAAGGGTGAGCAGATCGTTGCGGCTGATCCAGGTGAGGGCGATGGGGTACTCGTTCCAGCTGAAGAGAAACACGAGAATGGCGGTGCTGGCGAGCGGCGGCGCGATCAGCGGCATCAACACATGGCGCAGCCGCTGGGCCAGGTTGAGCCCCTCCAGCCGTGCGGCGTCCTCCAGCTCGGGGGGGAGATCCGCGAAGGCGGCCCGCAGCAGCAGCACCGCCAGCGGCAGGCAGAGGGCGGCGTAGGGAAGGCCGAGGGCCAGCAGGTGGTTGGCGAATCCCATGCCGCGGGCCAGTTCCAGCAGTGCCAGGAACAGCAGCACGGTGGGGAACAGGGCCGCCGCCAGCAGCAGAACCGTCGCCGCCAGGCCGACGATGCCGCGCCGCCGCTGCAGGGCGTAGGCGCAGGGCACCGCGATCACGAGGGTGAGCACCGTCGTGGCCGCTCCGACCACGGCGCTGTTGAGCAGGTAGCGCCAGAAGGGGGGGTCGGCGCTGAGGATCAGGCGGTAGTTGGCCAGGGTCCAGCCGGCGGCCTCCGCCGCTCCCACCGGGGTGACGAGGGAATCCGGCGGCTGCAGCGAGGTGTGCAGCTGCCAGAGCATGGGCCCCAGGCTCCACAGGAGCAGCAGGACCCTCATGACCGGGGCGCCGTGGTGCGGCGCAGCGTGAGCCAGCCCAGGCAGAGCGCCACCAGCAGAAGGAAGGTGGCCAGCATCACCGTGGCGCTGTAGCCGAAGTCGAGGAACCGCATGGCCTGCAGATAGGCGTAGAGGGCGAGGCTCTCGGTGCTTCCTGCCGGTCCGCCGCCGGTGAGCACCTGGATCAGATCGAAGACCCCCAGGGCCTGGGCCAGCCGGAACAGCAGGGCGAGGCTGAGGTACGGAACCAGCAGCGGCAGGGTGAGACGCCGCAGGATCTGCCACCGGTTTGCCCCCTCCAGCACCATCGCCTCGTTCAGTTCCGGCGGGATCGACTGCAGCCCGGCCAGCAGCAGCAGAGCCACGAAGGGGGTCGTCTTCCACACGTCGGCGAGGGCGGCGAAGAACCAGGTGGCCGATGGCAGGGAGAGGAATCCGAAGGAATCGACACCGAGTCCGGCCAGGAGCTGGTTGAGGGGGCCGAAGGGGTCGTTGTAGATCCAGCGCCAGCCGAGGGCCATCACCGTCGTGGGCAGGGCCCAGGGCAGAAGCGTCACCGCCCGCAGCGCTCCCCGTCCCCGCAGGGGCTGGTGCAGCAGCAGGGCGATGCCCAGACCGAGCAGCAGTTCCAGCGTCACCGAGACGGCGGCGAAGCGCAGCGTCTGGAGGGCGTCCTGCCAGAAGCGGCCATCCACCAGCAACCGCTGCCAGTTGGCCCCGTCGTTGGGCACGGCCACCAGCCCCGTGAGCACCGAACTGGCATGGCCGCTGAGCCAGCCGTAGCGGAGCATCGGCCACACGAACACCACCGCCAGCAGAAGCAGGGCCGGTGTCATCAGCAGAACGTCCATCAGCAGCGGGGTCATCGCTCCTCTCCCGACGCGGCGCGGAGGATCAGACCGCTGGCCCGCTGGGCGGCCAGCATCGACGTGGCCGGATCGGCGCCGGTGGTGAGCATGGCGCTGAGGCGCCGCTGCAGCACGTCGCTGAGCTGGGCGTAGAGGGGCGTGAGGGGGCGCACGAGGGGACCGGCCTCGAGGGCGCGGCGCTGCACCTCCAGAAGGGGGTGCTCCCGCTGCAGTTCGGGATCGGCGTAGAGACTCCGCCAGGTGGGGGCATAGCCCTGTTCGAGCACGAGCCGTCGCTGCACCTCCGGGCCGGTGAGCCAGCGGATCACCTCGACCGCCTCCCGCGGATGGTCACTGCCCCCGAGCAGTGAGAGCCCCCAGGTGCCGAGGGTTCCTCCGCCGGGCCGGCCATCGGCGCTCACCATCGTCGTCACCCCCACCCTGCCCGCCACGGGGCCGCCGCCCCGCTCGATCTCCCTCCAGGCATAGGGCCAGTTCCGGAGGAAAGCCGCCTCACCGGCGGCGAAGACCTGCAGCGCCTCGTTCTCGGCGAAGTTGGCCACCGCGGCGGGGCTCACCCCCTCCCGCACCAGGTCATCCAGCCAGCGGGCCGCCTCGACCGCGGCCGGCTCATCGAGACGGGTCTGGCCCCCTGCCCGGCTGGTGGAACCCGCCGCGAGGGGGTCCCACCAGCGGCCGCCGAAGGCATGGAGCACCTCCAGCATCACGCAGCTGAGCCCCTCGTACTGGCGTCCCTGCCACACGTAGCCCCAGCGGACGCGGCCCCGGCGCTGCAGGTCTGTGGCGATGCGCACCAGCTCCGCCGGCGTCCGCGGCGGGGCCTCCATCAGGTCGGTGCGCCAGTAGAGCAGACCGGTGTCGCCATGGAAGGGCATCCGCCAGAGGTGGCCGTCGAAGCGGTTGCCCAGGGCGGCGCCCGGCACCATCCCCTCCATCGCGTCATCACCGAGCCATTCCTCGAGCGGCTGCAGCCAGCCGGCGGCGGCGTACTTCGCCGTCCATGTGACGTCGACCAGGAGGAGGTCGTAGGGGCTGTCGTCCAGCAGAAGGCTGCCGATCGCGAGATCGGAGATCGCTTCGGTGTCCAGCGGACCGCGGCTCACCTCCAGGCGGATCCGCTGCTGGGCGCGGTTGAACTGCCGCACGGAGCCGGCCGTGGCATCGGCGAAGACCGCCGGCATCAGGACCCTGACGGTGACCGGGGCGCTGCGGGCCAGGGAGAGGGGCAGCGAGAGGCCAATGAGCAACACCGCCGCCAGCCCCAGGAGCAGCGGCACGGTCCGGCGCCGGCGGGTGGCGGGGTTGACTCCGGGTCCTGGGGGCATCGACCGGCGGACCTACAGGGCCCGCTCCATCAGCCTCCCCATCAGATCACTGCCGCGCTGCTGGAACCCGGCCAGGTCGGCGGGGCCGAGGCCGCCGACCGCAAGCCGGGCCATTTCGTAGACATGCCGGGCCAGCTCGCCCGCCAGTCTCTGGCTGGGGGAGTCCGCCCCGCCGGCGGGGGTGGTGAGCACGGCACCCGCGGAGAGCTTCAGCAAACCCTCCACCAGGGGATGGCGCCGGTTCACCAGCAGCACATGGTGCTCCGGCAGTCCCGGCAGCCGCTGCTCCATCAGGGCGCCGAGGTCGTTGATGCGGCGCATCTGCTCGGGAAGAAGGATCAAAGCGGCGGGGGCCTCGTCCCCCTTCAGGGCCTCCACCCGCACCGTCACCCGGTCATCCTCCAGGGCACCGCGGAAGAGATCCCGCAGCTTCTCCGCTGCCGATTTCCCCTCGGCATCGCCGAGCTCCGGTTCCTGCTCATGGAGGCTCTCGTCGAGTTCGGCGTCCACCCGCTGAAACTTGAGCTCCTCGTGGCGCTGCTCCAGCCAGGGAATGAACTGGGCGTCGATGAGGCTGTCGGCCAGCAGCACCTCGGCTCCCTGGGACCGCCAGAGGGCGAGGGCGCCGGCCTGGCCTGCCTCGTCGGTGCAGTAGAGGATGCGCTTGTCGTTGTCGGCCGGCAGCCGCGAGCGGTAGCCCGCCAGAGTGGTGTAGTGGCGGTCACCGCAGGCGATCGGATCGTCGGCCTCGGATGCCGGGGCGGCGGTGGTGCCGAAGAGCACCAGATCGGCCACCTGGTCGGCGAACTTTCCATCCTCCATGGCACCGATCTTGATGAACGGCGCCAGTGAATCCCAGATCTCCGCATAGCGCGCAGGCTCTTCCCGGCGCAGTTCCCGCAGGCGGTCGGCCACCTTCTTGGCCACGAAGCCGCCGATGGAACGCACCCGGCGGTCGGTCTGCAGGGCGGAGCGGCTCACGTTGAGGGGGATGTCCGGCGAATCGAGCACACCCCGCAGCGGCAGGAGGTAGCGCGGCACCACCTCCTTGATGGAGTCGCTCACGAACACCTGGTTGCAGTAGAGGCGGATCTCCCCCTTCTCCCAGTCGGCCCTGCCGCTGATCTTCGGGAAATACAGGATTCCCTGGAGGCTGTAGGGATAATCGGTGTTGAGATGAACCCAGAGCAGAGGGTCCCCCTGGAAGGGGTAGAGATAGCGATAGAGCTGCAGGTAATCCTCGTCGGAGAGTTCTCTGGAGCTGCGCCTCCAGGGGGCATCCCTGCGGTTCACCGTTTCGCCTTCAAGCTGAACCTCCACCGGCAGGAAGTCGCAGTAGGTGGTGATCAGACTGCGCAGACGGGAGGGCTCCAGGTATTCGAGTTCGTCCTCGAGAAGGTGGAGGATCACATCGGTTCCGGCCTCCCCTCGTTCCCCCTCCTCGAGGCTGAAACGGGGTGAGCCGTCGCAGCTCCACCGGACCGCTTCGGCGCCGGGGCGGGCGCTGCGGCTCACCAGTTCCACCTGGGAGGCCACCATGAAACTGGAATAGAATCCCAGGCCGAAGTGGCCGATGATGGCATCGCCTTCCCGCTTGTACTTCTCGAGGAACTCCTCCGCGCTGGAGAAGGCCACCTGGTTGATGTAGCGCTTCACCTCATCGGCAGTCATGCCGATGCCGTTGTCGCTCACGGTGATCGTCCTGGCCTCGCGGTCGATCCGCACGCTGATCCGGCCTTCCGGACCCTCGCTGCAGTCCCCGGCCATGGCCGCCATCCGCCGCTTCTGGATCGCATCGACACCGTTGCTCACCAGTTCCCGCAGGAACACCTCATGGCCGGAGTAGACGGCCTTCTTGATGATCGGGAAGATGTTCTCGGTGTGGATCTGAATCTCACCACGCTCCAGCACCGCCATGGGGGGTCCGTCGAACTGGTGGGGAACCTAGGCAGAGGGGATCACCCTTCTCAACAGGTCCGGAGGAGGGGTGTCCGTACTGGGGCTCAGCCGCTCTGCTGCAGTTCCGGCTTCTCCTCGGGGAGGATCGCCCCCTCCACCGGGCACACCTGCAGACAGATGCCGCAGTCGATGCAGGTGTCGAAATCGATCCAGTAGAAGGTGGTGCCCTTCCGGTTGGCCCCGGCGCCGGGATGGATGCAGGCCACCGGGCAGGCATCCACGCAATCGGCCACCCCTTCGCAGATGTCGGTGACGATCGTGTGGGCCATGGATTCGATCGGAAGCCGCTCCCCGGATCCTAGTCAGGAAGCCAGATCGCTCCGCGGCAGCCGCGTCGCGCCGCCAGGTTCTCCGCCTCCGCCGCGCTCCCGCAGGCCTCCGGCAGCAGTTCGGCCGGCTCCCCCTCCAGGTGCAGGGCGCGCACCCGCTCCAGCGCCCTCCCCAGGCCGCCCGCCGGCGCGGCCACCAGCCAGGGACCGTGGTCCCGCTCCGGAGCGGCGAGGTCGGCCAGCAGTTCGCGGATCGCCTCGACGTGGAAGCCGAAGCCGGTGCCGGCCGCCTGGCCCGGTTCGCCGCAGAACCGACCCACCAGGGCGTCGTATCGCCCGCCGCTGGCGATGGGCACCGGAGCGTCGCGGCCGCGACACACCAGCCTGAGCACCAGTCCGTCGTAGAGATCGAAATGGGGCTGGAAGGTGGGGTCGAGCTGAAGACGCATCCCCATCGCCGCGGCGGTGGGGGCCGCGCTGGCCAGGGTGGCGGCGAGGTCCTCGAGCAGGGGAACCGGCCCCAGCCACTGCTCCAGCTGATAGAGCACCTGGCCGGGGTCGCCCCGCAGGCCCATGGTGGCGCTCAGCCGCTGGCGCTGGACCCTCGGCAGGGGAAGGGCGTCGAGGGCGAGGGGGTCGAAGTCCGTCAGGGCATGGCGCGCCGCGGAGCGGTGGGCGGCGGGCACCTCCGCCAGAAGGGCGTCGAGCACCCCGTGGTGTCCCACCAGCAGGGTCGGGCGGTGGGCCTCCTTCAGGCCGAGCGTCGCGGCGGCGGCCAGCAGCACATGCACCAGTTCGGTGTCCGCCGCGGCGGAGGACACCCCCAGCAGTTCCACACCGCTGTGGAGCTCCTCGCTGATGCGCTGGCCGCCGCCGTCGTCGGGGAGGTGGCGGAAGATCGTGCCGCAGGCCCACAGACGCAGGGGCCGTGGCCGCGTGGCCATGCGGGTGCTGGCGATCCGGGCGATGGAGGCGGTGAACTCGGGCCGGAGCCCGAGCGGGTCGTCGGCCGCCAGGCGCACCACCTCCCGGGGGGCGATGCCGCCGCCGGCCTGCAGGGTGTCCAGCCGCTCGATCGTCGGGGGTGCCACCTCCTCGTAGCCCCACAGCCGGTAGACATGGGCGAGCAGGTCGCACAGCCGCCGGTTGACCACCACGTCACCGGGGTTGAGGTCGCGGGCACCGGCGGCGGGTTGGAGGGCCATGGGGGAGGGATTCAGGGCTCCGACGCCCGGGGATCCTATGGATCGCCGGCGCCGCCGTCGGGGAGGTCCAGTTCGGGGGCGCCGTAGCTGGCGCCGCTCAGCGGCCGGCATTGCGCCAGCCCCTCCACGAGAGGGCGGTGCAGGCCCGGCGCGCAGGCCACCACCCGGCCGCTGGACAGGTCGAATTCGCCGCCGTCGTAGGCGCTCACCACCCCTCCGGCCTGCTCCAC
>CAZVPB010000116.1:0-7267 GCA_964628165.1 uncultured Cyanobium sp. | reverse complement strand
GACGAACCGATGAGCCATCTCGACGCCCAGCTGCGGGAGGAGCTGCGTCCCGAGCTGCGGCGGCTGCGCGTGGGTGCCGAACAGCCGGTGCTCTACGTGACCCACGACCAGCAGGAGGCCCTGGGCATGGCCGACCGGATCGCGGTGATGCAGCAGGGGCGGCTGCAGCAGGTGGGCACGCCCCGCCAGCTCTACGACGATCCCGCCAACCGGTTCGTGGCGGAGTTCATCGGCCGCCCCGCCATCAATCTCCTGGCGGCGGCGGATCACCAGGTGGTGGGGGTGAGGCCGGAGCATGTGCGGCCCGAGCCCGCCGGCGGCCTGCCGGCCCGGGTGGAGCGGCGGGAGTGGTGGGGGCACGAGCAGCTGGTCTGGCTCGAGACCCCCCGCGGCAGGATGCGCATGCTGGCTGCCGGAGACACCCGCCTCGGGGAGTCGCTCCGGATCGGCTGGCCACCGGAGCGGGAACTGCGCTTCGCGGCCGACGGCGGTGAACGGATTGCCTGAGGAGCGCTTGATAAGATCGTGAATTGGGCTGCGGCCCTCTGTCGTCTTCCAGCGGTCGTCATGTCCCGGGTCTGTCAGCTCACCGGCAAACGTGCCAACAACGGCATGGCCGTGAGCCACTCCCATGTGCGCACCAAGAAACTCCAGCAGGTGAACCTCCAGGAACGCCGGCTGTGGTGGGCGGAAGGCAACCGCTACGTGCGGCTGCGGGTCTCCACCCGTGCCCTGCGCACCATCCAGAAGAAGGGCCTGGGCGCCTACGCCCGTGAACTCGGCATCGACCTGGCCCGGCTCTGACCAGCCCCTCCCCGTTCACGATGCGGCGCCGGGACCTGCTGGGCGGCTTTCTGGTGCTCCTCGCCACGGGGATGGGCGCCCGCCGGGCCGAAGCCCTGGGGGGGACCCTGCCGGCAGTCGGGCATCCTGCCCCTGACTTCCGGCTCGAGGGTGTCGTTCCCGGAGACGGGAGCGGACTCCGGAGTCAGTCGCTGCAACTGAGCGACTTCGGCGGCCGCTGGCTGATCCTCTACTTCTATCCCAAGGATTTCACCGAGGGGTGCACCCTCGAGGCACGGGGTTTCCAGCGGGACCTGGACAGGTTCCACGAGCGCCATGCCGAGGTGGTGGGAATCAGCGCCGATGACGGCGATGCCCATGCCTCCTTCTGCGGCAGTGAAGGTCTGGCCTACCCCCTGCTCTCCGATCCCACCGGGGAGGTGAGCCGTCTCTACGGATCGTGGATGGCCCCCTTCTCGCTGCGGCACACCTTTCTGATCGATCCCCGGGGTGTGCTGCGGGCGCGCTGGACCGCCGTGCGGCCCGCCGGCCACAGCCGTGAGGTGCTGGAGGAACTGGATCGGCTCCGCGCCGGTGCGGCGAACGTCTAGGCGATCTGTGGCGCCAGCCGGGCGAGCACCCGGCGGTGGAGGCGGGACTGCTCCCTCAGCCGGCCGATCGCCACCGGATCGGGCGGCCGGTCCAGGCAGCGGCGCCAGTCCGGCAGCGGCGGCGAGTCATCCGCCGCCGCCGGATCGAGGCTGGGGCAGCCCAGAGCGTTCGCGGCGGCGGCCACCTTGGGGTCGTAGCTGAGGGCGGCGCAGGGCGCCCCGGCCAGGGCGGCCACAATGAGACCATGCAGCCGCATTGCGACCACCAGGCCGGACCGCTCGAAGAGGTCCATGGCCTGGCGGGGAGTCTCGGCGGACTCTTCACGGCTTCTGGCCGCCAATTCCGGCGGCAGCCACCCCCTCTCCTCCAGCTGCTGCAGCAGGCCGGGGTCCTGGCGGCGGTGGAAGGGCAGCCACAGCACCCGCCGCTCGGCGGCGACGGCCAGGTCCGCCAGAGCTGTCAGCAGGGCGCGCCATTCCGTCTCGCCGAGCCGTGGCAGGGGCCGCCAGCACACCACGATCGGTCCGCCCTGGCCCCGCCAGCTCCCCTGCGGCATGGCCCAGACCGGGTCGCTGCCCACCAGTCCCTCCACGCCCCAGCCCCTGGCGATGGCCGCGGAGTCCGGATCCCGCCAGCTGATGGCAGTGGCCAGCCGCAGAGCCGCCCTGGCGATCAGGCGGCTGCGGCGACGGCGGAGGGGACCCAGTCCCTGTCCCCAGAGGATCACCGGTTTGCCCTGCGATCTGGCCAGCAGGATCAGGGCCGAGTAGTAGAGAAGGCTGGTGAAACTGGTGGCATCCTGAAGCAGGCTGCCGCCCCCGAGGACGAGGGCGTCGCAGTCCGCCAGGACGGCAGCCACCCGGCCCAGGCGGCTGCGGTCCACGCAGCTCACGCCGAAGCGGGCCGTCACCTCCTCCTGGTCCCGGGCCGTCACCACCGGGACGCATCCCCCGGGGAGCTGATCCAGAAGGACCTCGAGCAGGGCGTCGTCGCCGAGGTTGTGCTCGCCGTAGTAGCCGCACAGAAGCACCCGGGGGGCGGAGGCCCAGCGATCCTTCACGGCGGGGAGGTCGATCAGGGGCGCAGCTTCGCACCCTCACCTTCCCATCCGTACATTGCGGACCGGCACGGAATGGGTTGATGCACGCTCTCTCCCTCGGCACCTGGTGGATCCACGTCACCTCGGTGCTCGAGTGGGTGGTCGCGATCCTGGCGATCGGAGCCTTCGGTCTGCGGCGCGGTGAAGGCGGCTGGCGCTGGCTGGCCCTGGCGATGGTGCCTGCCCTGGTGAGCGCCATGGCCGCCCTGACCTGGCACTTCTTCGACAATGCCGGGGAACTCAGGGGACTGGTGATTCTTCAGGCGGCTCTGACGGCCCTCGGCAACCTGGCCCTGGCCGTGGCTGCGTGGAACCTGCTGCGGCAGCAGGAGGCATCACCCCCGGGTGGCTCTCTCCCCCGGGCCGGGGGTCTCCAGCCCGATGCAGAGGCGCAGGGGTGAACGGCCAGGCTCTGGGGCAAACTCGCCCAGCGCGCGGCGACCCTGCGATGAGTCCCCAGGAGGCCCGACGCTCCTTCCACCCCTCCCGATGGCTGGCGATCGCCACGGTGATCGTCTGCGCAGCCTTCGCCCTCAAGGCTCTGGTGCTGATCGATCGCACCAGTCTCTGGGGGGATGAGCTGCGCAGCGTGATCAAGGCCTTTCAGCCGTCACCCGCCTTCATCCTCGAGTATCTCCGCGACGATTCCCACCCGCCCCTCTACTACCTGGGTCTCTGGGGGTGGGGTCAGGTGATCGGGCACAGCGCGGCCAGTCTCCGCCTCTTCTCCTGGTTCGCCTACCTGGCGGGAGGCCTGCTCATCACCGCCCAGGCGGCGGGGCTGGCGGCGGTCCGGCCCATCAGGGCGGCCTCTCTGGCGGCCCTGATGGCCTTCTGCACCCCATTCCCGCTGCGGTTCTCGATCGAGGGCAAGGGCTATGCCCTGGTCACCGCGCTGGTGGCCCTGGCACTGCTGCTCCGCCGGCGCCTGCTCGTCGGCCCATTCCCGTCGTGGCCGGGGCGGCTGGGCTACGTCCTCTCGGTGGCCCTTGCGGGCCTCACCCATTTCTACGGACTGGGACTGATGGGGGCGCTGTCGGTCTGGGATGCCGCCCGGGGCCGCTGGCGGCTGGCGGCGGCGGCGGCGGTGGGCATGCTCCCCGCCGTGGCCTGGATCCTGCACGCCTCGGACTACCTGTTCAGCCCCTCCACCAATTCCTGGATCGAACCGCCGGAACTGTCGCTGCTGACCAATACCCTCACCTGGGCCGTCGGCGAAGATCCCCTCTGGAAGCTGTCTGGCCTTCTCGTCGTCATCCTGGCTCTCCAGCTGTGGGCCGCTCACCGGTCTCCCCCCGGCGGCGGCGCCCCCGCCGCATCCCCGAACCCGGAACCGCAGCCGGTGTTCCGACTTCTCGACCGCAGCGGCGCCGGAGGCGCCGTCCTTCTGGTGGCGTTCGTGGTGGCGGTCTCCTTCCTCAAGCCGATCGCCTTCTCCCGCTACTTCGTCGTTCTGGTGCCCGTGGTGATCCCCGCCCTGGCGGCCGCCGCGGCGCAATGGCGGCTGCGGCCGCGGGGGGAATGGGCGGCGATGCTGCTGATCGTGGTGGCCCTCTCCCACTACTGGCGGGGGTCGTTCACCGAGCTGGATCCCGGCAGGGGGAGGTTCGACCGGGAGAGGGAAGACTTCCGCTCCCTCTCCCTGCGGCTGGCCGATGAACGCTGGCGCTACGCCCGGCGGCCGGAGCTGCTCGAGGCCAGTGACCGGGTTCTGGGCGCGGCGGGAGCCCTGAAGGCTCCGATGCCCCCCTGGGGTGAGGAGGACGATCTGCGCCGCGACCTCGGCCGCCCATCCCCCCCGGCCCGCCTGGTCCTCGCCACGGCGGGGCGGAACTCCGACGCGAAGGAGAGACTCCGGGATCTCAGGGCGATCAGCCGGGAGGCGGGCTATGTCTGCGCTCCGGTGGAGGACCTGCCGAAGGGGGCGACCGCCTGGCGCTGCCTGCGGGGAACCTGAGGACGCCTCCCTGGCCGCCGCCGGCCGGCCCGGACCTTTACCTTCGCCGCAGGTGCGCCGCTTTCCGCCCCGCCATGAACGATGTGTTCCTGCCGTTGCTGAGGCAGCTCGGGGAGATCGATCCCACCCCCTTCTTCGTGCTCTCCCTGCTCCCCTATCTGCTCTTTCTCCGCTGGGCCGCGAAGCTGCGCTCCTTTCCGCGGCTGGCCCTGAGGGGATTCCAGCTCACCCTTCTCTTCGTGGCCGTCACCATCGCCGCCGCGACCCTGGCGGAGACGCGCTTCGGCGAGCAGCTGGCGGACGTGGATCTGCTGCACGGCTCCGCCGAGTCCTTCCTCACCTTCAGCAACCTGCTCATCGCGGTGGGATTCCTGCGCCGGGAGAAATCCGCCCCCTGAGCCGGCACCGCCGGATGAACAAGTCTTACGGCGACGCCGGGGAGGCCGGCCGCGCCCGGAAGATGGGGCGTCGGATTCTGCACCATGATCGCTCCTCTGTTGGCCGTGGCCCCCGCCACCCTCTCCTGGTCGCCGAAGGTGGGCCTGGTGATGATCGTCTGCAACGTGATCGCCATCGCCATCGGCAAGGCCACCATCCAGAAACCGGATGTCGGCCTGCAGCTGCCGAACTCGAGCCTCTTCGGCGGCCTGAGCCACGGCGCCATGCTCGGCACCATGAGCCTCGGCCACATCCTCGGCATCGGCGCGATCCAGGGTCTGGCGGCCCGCGGCGTTCTCTAGGTCCGGCGCCAGCCGAGCAGATAGGGCAGGCTGCGGAGGCCATACCGCTCGAAGCGGTAGTCGAAGAGCAGGGCGGAGAGGTCCCCGGCGCGGCGGACCTCCAGACCCCGCAGCACCCTCTCGAGACGCGCATCGCCGGCCGGTCCGTGCAACCGGGCCCAGGTGCTGCGCGCGATGCGGCCGCTCATCGACCAGCGCCAGCCCAGGGCCCTGCGCAGACGGCGCGGGTAGCGGCGCAGCGCACCCGGTTCGCCCGCGACTCCCCTGCGGCGGTCACGATCGAGCTGCTCCACCAGCAGAGGCGCCAGCACCCGGCTGCTGGTGAGCGCGTGGCGGATTCCCTCTCCACCCAGGAGGTTCGCGGTGCTCACCGCGTCGCCCAGCCCGATCAGCCCGTCCCGCAGATGGGGTTCGCGCCGCTGGATGCTGCTGGCCACCCGGCCGCCGTGGCGATCGAGCACCCGCAGCGGGCCCAGTTCGCGCGACTGAGCGAGGCGGTGGATCAACGACCTCTGCAGCCGGTCCAGGGGCGGCTGGGACCGCCCGGGATCGCAGTAGCGGCACACGCCGATCTTGAGCTGGCCCGGGGTCATCGGGAACACCCAGCCGTAGCCCTGGGGAACCCAGTCCGACCCCAGGCAGAAGGTGAGAGCGTCGGCCCAGTCCCGCCAGGCGGGTAGCGGCAGGGCGACGAGCCATTCCAGTCCCACCGCCTCCAGCAGGCCGCCCTTCGGTGACGGGCCCGGGCCATGGCGGCCGGGGGTGCCCAGCAGGGCGCGGCGGTGGCCGGTGGCATCCACCACCCAGAGGCTGCGCACGACGCGGATCCTGCCGTCCGGGCCTCGCAGGACCGTCTCCATCCCCGGCCCCTGGCGGCGGCACGAGAGGGCCCGCAGGCCGAGCCTCACCCTTCCGCCCGCGTCACGGCAGACGTCCGCCAGCCAGCAGCGCAGCGCGCCGAAGTCGAGAACCGCTCCGAGGGGATGGTCCGCCGGCCAGTCCCGCACCGCCCCAGCGGGACCGAGGATCCGCCAGCGGCTCCAGCGGGCCGCCACCACCGCGTCGGGAATTCCGAAACCGGCGATCGCCTCGCGGGGCACCGCGGCGCTGCTGAAGGCACCCCTGGAGAGGTCCCGGAGCTGGTCCACCAGGATCACGTCCACGCCGGCACGGGCGATCTTCCCGGCGAGATCCCCCCCGGCCGGGCCGGCCCCCACCACCAGCACCTCGCAGTGGTCGGGTCCGGCGCCGCCCGCCACGGTCGGCAGGGGCACCGGGTCTAGCCGGTGGCGAGGACCGGCCGGACGGGAAGGCCGGTGGCGAGACCGAACCTTTCCACGATCCGTTCCGCCATCCGGGGCGGGGTGAGCCCCAGCGTCTCCTTGCTCTGGTCGGGGGAGGCATGGTCGACGAGGACGTCGGGAATGCCCAGCCGCAGCACCGGCACATGAACGTCGTTGTCGTTGAGGGCCTCCACCACGGCGCCGCCGAAGCCGCCGGGCAGAGCTCCCTCCTCCATCGTCACCACGCGGCCGATGCGCCGGGCCAGGGGCAGGATCAGCGCCTCGTCGAGGGGGCGCAGGAACCGGGCATTGATCACCGCGGCCCGGAGGCCCCGCTCCTGCAGCAGGCCGGCGGTGGCCAGGGCGGGATGCACCATCGCGCCGTAGGCCACCAGGAGCAGGTCGTCCCCGTCGGTGAGCTGTTCGCCCCGCCCGATCTCCAGCGGTTGCCACCCCTCCTCCATCAGCGGCACGCCCTGGCCGGAGCCGCGGGGGAAGCGGATCGCGCAGGGGCCGTCATGGTCGATGGCGGTGACGAGCATGCGCTGCAGCTCGGCTTCGTCCCTGGGGGCCATCACCGTGAAGTTCGGCACCGCCCGCAGGTAGCTGATGTCGTACTGGCCCTGGTGGGTGGGCCCATCGGCGCCGACGATGCCGGCCCGGTCGAGCACGAAGGTGACAGGCAGGTTCTGGATCCCCACGTCGTGGATCAGCTGGTCGTAGGCCCGCTGCAGGAAGGTGCTGTAGATCGCGCACACCGGGCGCAGGCCCTCGCAGGCCATGCCGGCCGCCA
>CAZVPB010000115.1:0-7285 GCA_964628165.1 uncultured Cyanobium sp. | reverse complement strand
CCCTGCTCACCGGCACCAACGCCTTCGTGCTCGTCAAGGGCGACGTGGGTGGTGCGGTGAAGGCCCTGCAGTCCTTCCAGAAGGACACCAAGAAGTCGGAGGTGAAGGGCGGCCTGTTCGAAGGCAAGCTCCTCTCCCAGAACGACATCAAGGCCATCGGGGATCTGCCCTCCAAGGAGGTGCTCATCGCCCAGATCGCCGGTGCGATCAACGCGGTGGCCACCAAGCTCGCGGTGGGCATCAACGAGGTTCCCTCCGGTCTCGCCAGGGCTCTCTCGCAGCACGCCGAGTCCCAGGGCGAGGGCTGATTCCTCACCCCGCCCCGGCGCCGCTGGAGTTCCACCGATCCATCCCCCATCCCCAGATCTGTTGCTGACGCTCAACCATGTCCGCCACCACCGACCAGATTCTCGAACAACTGAAGACCCTGTCCCTGCTTGAGGCCTCCGAGCTCGTCAAGCAGATCGAAGACGCCTTCGGCGTTTCCGCCGCCGCCTCCGCCGGCGTCGTGATGGCCGCCCCCGCCGCCGGCGGCGCTGCCGCCGAGGCGGTCGAGGAGCAGACGGAATTCGACGTGATTCTCGAAAGCTTCGACGCCGCCGCCAAGATCAAGGTGCTCAAGGCCGTCCGCGAGGCCACCGGTCTCGGCCTCGGCGATGCCAAGGCCCTCGTGGAATCGGCCCCGAAGGCCGTGAAGGAGGGCGTCAGCAAGGACGACGCCGAAGCCCTCAAGAAGGCCATCGAGGAAGTGGGAGGCAAGGTCACGATCAAGTGACCTCCACACCTCTCCCCATGACGGCCGCCCCCCGGGGCGGCTTTTTTCATGGCGGTCCAGCGAGACCGGCCGTCTCTCGGGAACGGAGCAGCCAGCCGCGACGGCCACGAAAAAGCCCCGCCGAAGGCGGGGCTGGATGGATGGAACGTCTCCGGGAGTCTGTCCTCGTTTCGACCCTGGAGGTGCGTTCCTCACTCCTCACACAAGCGAATCTTACGGGCTTTGGGAGGAGGAGCTGCCCGGGCGGGCCGGAGTCTGAACTGGCCGGGCCCGCTGCCGGGGGCTCAGTCGCGGAAGGGAATGACCTGGAGGGACACCACTCCGGAGGGGGTGTCATCGGCCACGGCGGCACGGCCCAGGGACCTTCCGCCCGCGGCGGACGGGGAGGAGCTGCGGGTGCTGCGGCTGCTGCCGCGGTTGACCCCCTGCAGGGCGGCCTCGAGGGGCGTGAGCCCGGGCGAGGAGGGGCGACGTGCCAGCAGCGGAGCAGCGGGTTCGCCGGTCCCGTCCAGGCCTGGGGCCATGGCCAGCAGCGGTTCCGGCTGGCGGTGGGAGAGCACCAGGCGGCCGGGCATGGGCTGAGCGCGGTCCTGCTGCAGCCACTCCCAGCCCGGTTCGAGATTCATCTCCACCGCGGGGGCGAGGAGATCCGGCTCGAGCAGGGCCCGCCCCACCAGGAACGCCTCCCCGCCATCGGCGGACACGGCCCGCAGGAACAGTTCACCCTCCCGTTCCTCCAGCTGCAGACGGTGCCCTTCGATGGGCTCGCCGCCGTCGAGCTGGAGCAGCACCCCGGCCTCGGCGAGGGACGGCCCGCAGGGAACGGCGGCCTCGGTGGCTTCAGGGACATCGGCGGTTTCGGCGGCCTGGGGGCCACAGGCCGCGCCGGCTTCGGCGGTCTCGAGAAGGAAGGGGGTCCAGCCGCCGTCCTCGCCCCGGCGGGCCACGATGCCGAGGGGCGCGGGTTGATCCGCCTCGACGCGCACCGTGGCGGCGGCGTTGGCCAGGCTCGGAACGATGGTGGGAACGGCTGCGCCAACCAGGGCAAGGCTGGCCAGGGCGGGGAGCGTGCGTTTCATGGTTGCCCTCGGGGTCGCTGGGCCCCGCGATCGAGTACCTATTCAAACGAGCCTGACAAGGGGGGAAGATGCCCGATCGGCCGGTGAGGGTGGTGGCCGCCGCCTGCGACGGGGCCTGCAGCGGCAATCCCGGCCCGGGCGGATGGGGAGCGCTGCTCCGGTTCGAGGACGGAGGCCGCCGGGAGCTCGGGGGGGCCGCCCCCGACACCACGAACAACCGCATGGAGCTCACGGCGGCGCTGGCCCTGCTGGAGGAGCTTCGGGATCGGCCCCGCCATCCCGATCTGGTGGTGCACACCGACAGCCGCTACCTGATTGACGGCCTGCAGCGGTGGATGGACGGCTGGAAGCGGCGCGGCTGGCGGACCGCCTCCGGCGGCGCCGTGCTCAACCGGGACCTCTGGGAGCGCCTGGACCGTGCCCGGCTGCCCGGACTCCGCTTCCGGCATGTGAAGGGCCACAGCGGCGATCCCGACAACGACCGTTGCGACGAGATCGCCGTCGCCTTCGCCCGGGGCGGCACGCCCTCCCTGGCCGGCGAGGCGTCCGCGGCGCCCGTCGCCCCCGGCCTGTCCGAGCCGGCACCGCAGGAGCTGGCCCGGCTGATCGGCCGGCTCGAGCTCGCCGACCGCCTCGCCGCGGGGGGCTACGGCCTGCGGCTGGTGGAACTGGCCCGCCTGGTGGATCAGCCGGTGGCGGAACTGGAGCGGCGCACCGGCCCATGGCGCTGGCGCGACTGGCAGGTCCGACCGCTGGGGGATGGCCGCTGGCGCCTGGTGCGTGAGGCGGGAGGATTGGACGAGCCGGAAGCGGAAGCGGGTTGATCGGGCAGGAGAGCACCACCGCGGTCCCCTCCACGGGAGCCACCGCCGATCTCTACCGGCGCTTCGTCGGACCTCTGCTGCGCAGCGACGAGGGGGCGGATGCGGAGCAGCTCAGCCAGCTCACCCTGGCCACCCTCGCCCAGGTGTCGCTGCGCCGCGAGTGGCCGCTGGTGAGCGGCACCCTCGCCGGGCTCGCCGCCGAACTCCAGCGGCGCGACCCGCGCCTGGAGCAGACCCTCTTCGGCTGCCGCTTCGCCAACCCGGTGGGGCTGGCGGCAGGCTTCGACAAGAACGGTGTGGCGGCCGCCATCTGGGACCGCTTCGGCTTCGGTTTCGCCGAGATCGGCACGGTCACCTGGGAGGCGCAGCCCGGCAATCCGCGGCCGCGGCTGTTCCGCCTGGCAGCGGAGCGGGCGGCCCTGAACCGGATGGGATTCAACAACGAGGGGGCCCGCGCCGTGCGGCGACGGCTCGAGCGCCAGAAGCTGCCGCCTCCGGGCCAGCGGCCGGCCGTGCTGGGGATCAACCTGGGCAAGTCGAAGAACACCCCCCTGGAGCGGGCGGCCGACGACTACGCCGCCTCCCTGGAACTGCTCGCGCCCCTCGCCGACTACGCGGTGGTGAACGTGAGCTCCCCCAACACTCCGGGCCTGCGGGAGCTGCAGGGGGAGGCGCAGCTGAGGCGCCTGGTGGAGCGGCTCCGCCGGCTGCCGGCCTGTCCGCCCCTGCTGGTGAAGATCGCCCCGGATCTCGAGGACGACGCCATCGACGCCATTGCCCGGCTCGCCTATGAGGAGGGGCTGGCGGGGGTGATCGCGGTGAACACCAGCCTCGATCGCCTCGGACTCGAACAGCGGCGGGTCTCGGCCACCGGCCGGTTGCTGGCGGACGAGGGCGGCGGCCTCAGCGGCCGGCCGCTGAGGCCCCGGGCCCAGGCCGTGCTGCGGCGGCTGCGGGCCGCCGCCGGCCCCGCCCTGCCGCTCATCGGCGTGGGCGGGATCGACACCCCCGAGGCGGCCTGGGAGCGCATCAGCGCCGGTGCCTCCCTCATCCAGATCTATACCGGCTGGATCTACGAGGGGCCGGGACTGGTGCCCTCCATTCTGGAGGGGCTGGGGCATCAGCTCGACCGCCACGGTCTGGCGACGATCGCCGAAGCGGTGGGATCCGGGCTTCCCTGGTGCTGAGCATCCGGTACCTTTTCTGCGCCAGGAGGGCTCGCCGGTGAATCTCGAGACGCTGCGGGAGGATCTGCTCGAACGTCTCAGGCCACTGCGCACCAGCCTCTTCCCCCGCCAGGTGCTGCTCGAGATCCACGACCAGAGCCTCTCCGGCCAGGAACTCCGCGACGGTGGCCGGCCCGGCCCGGTGAGGATCGACGTCCCCCTGCCGGCCCTCACCTGCCGTGACGGCAGACCGCTCGAGAAGGAACCCCTCGGTGACCTCATCGGCGACCTGCTGGTCCGGGAGGACCTCATCAATGCGTTCGTGATGGCTTCCCTGCCGCTGAACGCAGCCCACTGCCGGGTGGTGGAATGGTCCTCGGGGCAGCGCCCCGAGGATCCAGCCGAGGCCCTGCGGCGCATCGATCCGCCCCTCGATCTCCCCTTTCCCCTGGAGGAGGCCGTGCTCGATCTCCAGCCCCTGCCCGGCCGGCAGCCGCGCATGCTCCTGGCGGCGGCTCCGCGCTCGCTGGTGCAGGACTGGATCGACGTGTTCAACCTGGCCGGGGTGAACCTCGATCGCCTCGCCCCCGCCCAGACCTGCCAGATCGCGGCCCTCTCGGGAGTGCTGGCCGCCGCGCCGCCCGCCCAGCTGATCGCCCTGGTGGATGCGGGCCGGGAGGAACGGCATCTGCTCCTCTGCCGCGACGGCGTTCCCGTCTTCCAGAGGCAACTGCCGGAGGATGACGCTCAGGTCGTGGCGGAAGTGCAGCGCAGCATCGCCTTCTACCGCCGTCAGGACGGCGACGTCGCCTCCGTGCGGCTGCTGCTGGCCCGTCCATTCCCCCAGCAGGCCGAACTCGGCCGTGTCCTCGGGGTGGAGGTCGAACAGCTCGAGCCCGAACCCTTCGGTTCGCTGGTGCTCCAGGGGCTGGCCACTCCGGAGGTGGCGACACCATGAGCCCGCCGGTGATCGATCTGCTGAGGGAGCGCCGCGGGGAGCTCGGCCTGAGCCCCCTCTCCGGTGTGATTCAGGAGCGGCCCGCGCTGCTGCGGCGCGGTCTGCTGATCGGTGGCGCCGTGGCCGGTGCGGTGGCCCTGCTCTCCCTGCTGGTGCTCTTCCAGCGGCAGCTGGTGCGGGGACGCATGGCGACCCTGGAGAGGTACGAGGCGGAGGCCAACGATCTGCGCTCCCGGCTCGCCGCCCGGCGCAAGGAGCTGGAGGAGATGGAGGCCACCAACCGCAACCTGGCCAAGGCCCTCACCAGCCTTCACACCACCTCCGCCCTGCTGGCCGATCTGCAGCTCCGCACGCCCGACGGTGTGCAGCTGCGCACCGCCAAGGCCCAGGGCTCGAGCCTCGTGCTGCAGGGGTGGGCCCGTGATCCCCAGTCCTTCCGGCGGATCAATGCCCTGCAGCTCGAACTGCAGGATTCGCCGCTGCTGAAGCCCGACGCCATGAATCTCGCCAAGGCGGAACGGATCGATCCCCCCAGCCGCTCGGGGGGCGCCGAGGCTCCGGCAGCTGCCCGCCCCGTGTCCTTCGAGATGAGCGGCCCCTTCGCCAGCCTGCCGCCCGCCCGCCAGCTCCAGGTGTTCGAAGGGCTGGGCGCCCGGGGCATGGCCCGGCGCCTGCAGCTGCTCGAGCGTGAGGGACTGCTGCCATGACCAACCTTCAGCAGGGGGCCCCGCGCCAGGATCCGCAGCGGCTGCGCCGTCTCTGGCTCGGGCTCCCCATCGCCGGCGGCGTCCTGGTGGCGGCCGGCATCGCCGCCTTCGCGCTGGTCCCGCTGTCGCTGGGACTGCGCAACGACACCCGCCGGCTGGCTTCCCTGGAGGACCAGCGGGATCAGATCGGCCTGCTGCGCGGCCAGCTCGAGGCCCTCACCACCAGGGAAGAGAAGGTGTCCCTGCAGCAGCGGAAGCTCTTCGAGCTGGTGAGCGGCAGCGGCGATCTCGTCACCTTCGTGAGCATGCTCGACCAGGAGGCGGCGGCGGCGGGGGTGAAGCTGCAGCTCTACGAACCCCAGGCCCCCCCGCCGCCGCCCGAGGGGCAGGCCCAGAACGGCAACCAGAACAACCGGAACCCCACCAACCCTCCCCCGGCGAACCAGGACAACGCCGCCGCGACCACCAACACCGATCCGGCGGCCTCCCTGCTCGATGTGAAGGGGCTGGAGAGACGCTCGGTGCTGATGGCGGCCCAGGGGTCCTTCCCCGCCCTCCTGGATTTCCTGCGCCGCGTGGAGGAAAGCAGCGTGCTGGTGGTGCAGAGCGACCTGCAGCTCAACCTGAAGGAGGCCTCCAACGCCAACCGCGGTGCCGCTCCGCCCGCCGAGCCGGTGGAGCTGAAGATGCTGGTGAGCCTCTATGGCCGGGGAGGGAACTGACATGGCCGCCCGACCGGCACTCTGGAACTGCGGGTGGTTTGTGAATACCATGCCCGCGACTCGGGAAGGAACGCTCCAGGTGGCAGCTCAGCTCGGCAGAAGGATCGGTGTGGCGGCGATGGCCGCCGCCTCCCTGGTGAGCGCCACTCCCCCCGAAGCCTTCGCCGCTGCTCCCACCCCCCCGGCATCGGCCCCTGAAGCCCGGCACGGAGCGGACACCCTCCTGGCCCAGGCCCGTTCCCTGGAGCTGAAGGTACGCCGGCTGCCCAATGCGGTGGAGGTGGTGATCGAGGGGGCTGGCGCGGCCCCCGAGCTGCAGCAGGCCACCAGCGGCAACACCTGGCAGGGCCGTCTGATCACCCCCGCCCCTACCCGGCTGCGCCGCGGCAGCCAGAGCGTGTCCCTGCCGGAGGCGGGCCTGGAGACCATCCGCATCAGCGGCGGTGGCCGCGAATACCGGCTGGAGGTGAGCGCCGCCGCAGGCTTCTCGGCGCCGAAGCCGGTGGTGAGTTCCGACGGCCGTGATCTGATCCTCACCTTCGAGGCGCCGAACCGTGCCTCGCTGCAGATCCCCTCCCCCAACCTGGGGGTGCCCGGACGGGTGCCGCAGCCCGGCTACGTTCCGCCGCTGCAGCCCCGGGCCGTGGCGCCGCCGGTGGGCGACATGGCGGTGGGCACCATGATGCTCGCCAACCCCAGCTACGTGAACGTCAGCGGCCCGCCGGTGACGATGACGCTCAACCAGGCGCCGGCCAAGGACGTGCTCATGGCCCTCAGCCGGCTGGGGGGCTACGGCTTCGTGTTCGTGGATGACGCCGCCCAGTCGGTCAGTGCAGGACCGGGCGGGGCCGGGGGGGCCAACGTGGCCGCCCTGCGGCCGATCTCGATCGCATTCCAGGGGGAGAGCTATTCCCGCGCCGTGAACTCGGCCCTGCTGGCTGCGGGCCTGCAGGGCAAGCTCGAGGGGAACATGATCCCGGCCGCCCCCAACATCCACACCCAGACCCTCGGCGCCGCGATGCCGAAGGCGAAGCCGCTCAACCAGGCCTCGGCC
>CAZVPB010000114.1:0-7408 GCA_964628165.1 uncultured Cyanobium sp. | reverse complement strand
AGAACGCCAAGGGCGGGCGCATGTACATCCAGGACCGGGTGCTGGAGAACGCCGACGAGATCTTCTCCCTCATCGAGAGTCCCAAGACCCACGTGTACATGTGCGGTCTGCGGGGCATGGAGCCCGGCATCGACGAGGCGATGACCGCCGCCGCCTCCGCCAAGGGCCTCGACTGGTCCGAGCTCCGTCCCCAGCTCAAGAAGGCCGAACGCTGGCACGTGGAGACCTACTGACCCGCCCCCGCCATCAGCGATTCCACACAGGACGGCGCTCGCTGCGGCCCCGGCGAGCGCACCGTCCCTCCAGCCGTTAAACCTGGAGGATCAGGGCTCCGATCCCCATGACCGCCATCCTCACCAACCCCCTGCGGGTGGGGCTTCGCCATGAAAGGGTCATCCCGCCCCAGTGCCTGGTGATCTTCGGCGCCACCGGTGACCTCACCCACCGCAAGCTGATTCCGGCCCTGTTCGAACTCCACCGGCAACGGCGGCTCCCGAGCGAATTCGCCGTGCTCGGCTGTGCCCGCAGCCCATGGGATGACGAGGAATTCCGGCAGCGGATGGCCAGCGCTCTCGAGGCGGATCTGCAGGAGCACCCCACCGCCTGGGAGCACTTCAGCCAGGGTCTCTTCTACGAGCCTGTGGACCTGCAGCAGAGCGACCATCTGCTGCGGCTGGCGGACCGGCTGGAGGCGATCGACCGTCTGCGCGCCACCCGCGGCAATCGCACCTTCTATCTCTCGGTCTCCCCCACCTTCTACGGCAGCGGCTGCCGTGCCCTGGCCGGCGCCGGCCTGCTCGACGATCCCGAGCGCAGCCGCGTGGTGATCGAGAAGCCCTTCGGCCGCGACTACGGCAGCGCCCAGGAACTCAACCGGATCGTGCAGGCCTCGGCCAAGGAGAGCCAGGTGTTCCGGATCGACCACTACCTCGGCAAGGAAACGGTCCAGAACATCCTCGTTCTCCGCTTCGCCAACACCATCTTCGAGCCCATCTGGAACCGCAACTACATCGACAACGTCCAGATCACGGCCGCGGAGACGGTGGGCGTGGAGGACCGGGCCGGGTACTACGAAACCTCCGGCGCCCTGCGGGACATGGTGCAGAACCACCTCACCCAGATGCTCGCCCTCACCACCATGGAGCCGCCGGGCCGCTTCGACCCCGAAGCGATCCGCAACGAGAAGGCGAAGGTGCTCCAGTCGGCCCATCTGGCCCATGAGGACGAGGCATGGAAGGCCTGCGTCCGGGGGCAGTACTCCGCCGGGGGCACCTCCGCCTCGCCCCTGCCCGGCTACCG
This sequence comes from uncultured Cyanobium sp., assembly GCA_964628165.1. Classification (GTDB taxonomy): domain Bacteria; phylum Cyanobacteriota; class Cyanobacteriia; order PCC-6307; family Cyanobiaceae; genus Cyanobium. The sequence continues at coordinate 6,109 of CAZVPB010000114.1, read as the reverse complement.
CGAAGAGCCCGGCGTGAATCCGAACAGCACCACCGAGACCTACGTGGCGATGAAGCTGTTCATCAACAACTGGCGCTGGCAGGGGGTTCCCTTCTACCTGCGCACCGGCAAGCGGCTGGCCAAGCGGCTCAGCGAGGTGGTGCTCACCTTCCGTGAGGCGCCGGTGCATCTCTTCGACGCCGCCGGCGGGTCCCCCACCCCCAACCAGCTCATCCTGCGGATCCAGCCGGACGAGGGGGCGGAGTTCAAGTTCGAGGTGAAGTCCCCCGGCTCCGGCATGCGCAGCCGTCCGGTGGACATGGCCTTCTCCTACGACGAGTCCTTCGGGGAGCCCTCCGACGAGGGCTATGTGCGGCTGCTCGCCGACGCCATGCTCGGCGATCCCACCCTCTTCACCCGCAGCGACGAGGTGGAGGCGGCCTGGCGGCTCTACACCCCGCTGCTGGAGCTGATCGAGGAATCCCCCTGGCAGCTGCCGGTGCATCCCTACGAGGCCCGCACCTGGGGTCCGGCGGCGGCCGACAACCTGCTGGCCGAGGACGGCCTGGTCTGGCGCCGCCCCTGAGACACCCTTCCGCAATCTTCACCGCGTCCCTCCCCCATGTCCGCCCAGCTCACGCTCCAGGCCCCCGTCGAACTTCCGCCCACCGAGCTCAGTCCCTACCTGTCGCGCCTCTGGGACAAGGACCTGGAGGGCTCCACCGGAGCCTCCACCTTCACCCTGGTGGTGTGGGAGCCTTCCTGGCTCGAGCAGCAGCTGATCCGCACCGGCCGGATCGACGGCCCCATCACCGGCCTGCTGGGGGATCACCTGATCGACGCCGCCCGCGAGGCCGTCCCCGCCGTCGGGCTGCCGCCGAGCACCGCGCCGATGGATCCCCGCCTGGCCTGGGAACTCGGCCAGAAGGACGGCGCCCACAAGGCGAAGGATCTGCGCGGCCGCTTCGTGGAGAGCGCCATCAGCCGGATGATGCCCCGCCGGATCATCACCCTGGCCCCCACCCTCGACGGCACCCACCCGCTCGAGACCCTCGTGGCCGCCTACTGCCCCCTGCCGGAGGAGGGGGGGGCGGGGGCCGCCTGTGGTGACGTCGTGGTCCTGCGGGGCAGCGTCGACGCCCTCAAGCAGGGCCTGGAACTGATGGATGGGCTCGTCTCCGGAGACCTGCCCTGCTGGGTGTGGTGGAACAGCTCCCTCGACGAATCGCCGGAACTGCTCGAGGCCCTGGCGCCGCCGCCCCGGCGCCTGGTGCTGGACAGCTCCCTGGGCAATCCCCGCCGCTGCCTCGAGCTGCTGGTGTCGCGCATCGAGGCGGGCCAGGCGGTGAACGACCTCAACTGGCTGCGGCTCCGCACCTGGCGGGAGTCCCTCGCCATGGTGTTCGACCCGCCGGCCCGCCGCGACGCCCTGGGCCATGTGGTGCAGCTGGACATCGACGTGGAGGGGAACCATCCGGTCAAGGGGCTCCTCTTCGCCGCCTGGCTGGCGGACCGGCTCGGCTGGCACCTGGTCACCAGCTATCCGCTGGAGGGGAACGGCTCCGGACAGGGGATCGGCGCGGAGTTCGAGCGCACCGACGGCGTCACCGTGACCTTCCGCCTGATGCCGCTGCCGGTCGGGGCTCCCAAGGTGCATCCCGGCTCGATCGTGGGCCTGCGGATGATCTGCGAGCCGGAACACCGTCCGCCCCTCTGCGTCATCCTCTGCTCGGAGACGGGGGGCTGCATGCGTCTCGAGTCCGGCGGGATGGCGAGCATGGAGCTCGACGAGGAGGTGGTGCCTCTGCCGGAGGAGAGCGAGGAGCGGCAGCTGGTGCGGCTCCTCTCCGGCGGCCACAACTCCACCACCCCCCTCCTTGCCGCCGCGGCGCCGCTGGCCCTGCGCCTGTTGCCCGCCTGAGGGCAGCGCGACGATGGCCTGCCTGATCGCCGCCCCCAGCAGCGGCAGCGGCAAGACGCTGCTCAGCCTCTGTCTGGCCGCGGTCCTGAGGGAGCGGGGCGAGACGCTGCAGCCCTTCAAGGTGGGCCCCGACTACCTCGACCCGCAGCTGCTCGGTGCCGTGGCGGGCATCCCCTGCCGCAACCTCGACCCGGTCCTCTGCGGCGAGGCATGGGTGCGGAGCTGCTTCGCCTGGCACGGGCGCCGTGCCCGGCGGGTGCTGGTGGAGGGGGTGATGGGCCTCTTCGACGGGGTCGGACCCGGGAGCGAGGGCAGCTCCGCCGCCGTGGCGGCCCTGCTCGGCCTGCCGGTGGTGCTGGTGGTGGAGGCCTCCCGGCAGGCGGGTTCCCTGGCGGCGGTGGTGCGCGGCTTCCGGGACCACGGCCCCCCCCGGGTCCAGCTGGCGGGAGTCGTGCTCAACCGGGTGGGGAGCCCGCGCCACCGCGACCTCCTTGCGGAGGCCCTCGCGTCCATCGACGTGCCGCTGCTGGGGGTGCTGCCGCCCCATCCCTCCCTCGAGATTCCCTCCCGCCATCTCGGCCTCTTCCCCGCCCACGAGGTGACCGACCTGGGGGAACGGGGACGCGCCATGGCCTCCCTGGCCCGCCGGCACCTCGATCTCGACCGCCTCCTCCCCCTGCTGGAGCCACCTGCACCCCCCGGCCCCCCCCATGATCCGGTCCATGCCCTGCTCGGTCCGCCCCCGGCCGGTGCTCCCCTGCCGGTGGCGGTGGCGTCCGACGCCGCCTTCCACTTCCGCTATCCGGAGATGGGGGAGCTTCTGGCGGCGGTGAAGCTCGATCCCATCCCCTGGAGCCCGGTGGCCAACGAGCCCCTGCCACCAGGAACCCGGGCCGTGCTGCTGCCCGGCGGCTACCCCGAACTCTGGGCGGAGCCGCTGGCCGCGGCGGACCGCAGCCTCGCGGATCTGCGCCGCGCGGCCGCGGCGGGACTGCCGATCGTGGCCGAGTGCGGCGGCCTGCTGCTGCTGGGCAGGGCCCTGGCCGATCCCGGCGGGCGGCTTCACCCGATGGCGGGTCTGCTGCCCTTCGAGGCCCGCCCCGCCCGGCTCAGCCTCGGCTACCGCCATCTCACCTCCTGCCGCGACGGGATGCTGGTGCGGTCGGGCGAGGTGATGCGCGGCCACGAGTTCCACCGCTGGCAGCTGGAGGCCGCGCCGGCGGAATCCGCCTGGGCCGCTGCGGGCCTGTGGCAGCTTGAAGGCTGGGGCGTACCACGCAGCGAGGAGGGATGGAGCGCAGCGAACCTGCACGCGAGCTGGATTCATCTGCATTGGGCGGGATGCCCGCGGATCCCGAGGCGGCTGGCGGCCGCCGTGGCGAAGGCGGCCCCGAGCGCTGGCAGCTGACGGTGCGGGGCACGGTGCAGGGGGTGGGCTACCGGGCCGGCTGCCACCGGCGTGCCCGAGAGCTCGACCTCTCCGGCTGGGTGCGCAACCGTGCCGACGGCAGTGTGGAACTCGAGGCGGAGGGCCTGCCGTCGCGGCTGGAAGCCCTGGAACGCTGGTGCCGCCGCGGTCCGGCGGCGGCCCGGGTGTCCGGGCTCAGCGTGCGCCGCCTTCCCCTGCAGGGGGATTCCGGCTTCGTGGTGCGGCGTTGAGCCATTCCCGCCACCGCTCCCGCTCCTCCCGGGCGGCCGGCCCGCCCACCATCCACACCGCCTGGCTGGCCCGGCTCACGGCCACGTAGGCCAGCTGCCGCCGCAGCGCCTCCTCCCGGGGCCAGAACACATCCCGTTCCACGAACACCTCCGCGAAGGTGCTTCCCTGGCTGCGGTGCACGGTGAGCACGGCGGCGGGACCCAGCGAGGCGAAGGCATCCCGCACCAGGAAGAACCGCCGCCAGAGAGGCCGGGCGGCTCCCTTCGGCGCGGCGCGCGCCTCCTCCGCAAGCCTGCGGAGCACCTCGTCGAGTTCCGCCCGGGGCGCCGAGCCCAGCGGCGGCAACAGCCGCAGGGAGAGCCGCGATCCCGCCGTCTCCACCGTGGCGACGAGGCTGTCGATCACGGCTGTGCCGGCCAGGCAGTCCTCCACGCCGAACTCGGCCAGAGGGCAGGGCTCCCTCTCCACCTCCTGCACAAGCACCTCCCGGTTCGACCCCAGCACCAGGTCGGGTTCCTCCTCCTGGGTCTCGCCGGAGCGGCAGGCGGGAGCCATGACGGCCTGCCGGGTGATCAGCACCTCACCGGGCAGCACCGGCAGCCGTTCCGCCGCCTCGCCGTGCAGCGCCCGCCGGGCCATCGGCACCAGCCGCTCCAGGGAGCGGTTGGTGTAACAGAGGATCCGGGCCAGATCGGGATCATCCCGCTCGGCACTGCGCCGCAGCGCGTCCCGGGCGGCCGTCAGCCACTCGGCCCGGTCCAGCAGCGCCACCGTCCCCTGGGCGGTGCGCAGCGGCGGCAGCACCGGCGGCGTGCGGCACGGCAGGGTTCCCTCCCGGAGCCCCTCCGCCAGACGCAGCACCGGCCCCTGGTGCCGCACCACATGGGTGAGATTGGCCCGCTCGGCCCGTTCCATGGCGAAGGCGGGGCTGGAGGGCTCCCCCACCGGTGGCAGCTGGGCGGGATCCCCCACGAACACCAGCCGGGTGCGGAAGGGATGGGCACAGCGCAGCACGATCTCGAGCAGCGGACTGTCCACCATCGAGGCCTCGTCGATCAGCACCAGGCCCAGATGCTCCAGGGCCGTGGCGGTCTGCCGGGTCTCCTCACAGCGTTCCCGGTCCCCTTCCCGCCGGAGCTTCAGCCGCAGCAGCCGGTGCAGCGTGGAGGGATACCACGTGGCCCGCAGTCCCGCCAGGGCGAGGTGCCGTCGCAGTACATCGACCGCCTTGTGGGTGGGGGCCACGACGGTCCAGCAGAGCCCGCGCTCCTCCACCCGCCGCAGCAGCCGCATCGAGAGGTGGGTCTTGCCGGTGCCGGCGAACCCCGCCAGCACGAAGGGCCTGCCGTCGGCGGGCTGCTCCAGCCAGGAGGCGAAGCGGTCGGCGGCCGCCGCCTGGTCGGCGGTGAGGGGCACCTCAGCCCAGGGCGTGGCGCAGGGAGTCCACCAGCTCCAGGGGCGTGCCCACCAGCGCCAGGCCCGGCAGGGCGACGGCGGGGCCCATCAGGCTGCCCGCCAGGGCCTCGAGGCGGGTGTGGCCGAGGTTCTCCTTCAGCGGCGTCAGCGCCGGCGGCTCCGCCGCCTCCCCCTGCCAGAGCCCTGCCGGCAGTTCGTTCACCCGCCCGGCGGTCATGCCGGCGGCGCGCCGGACGCCGGCCGCGTCGTAGATGACGATGAAGGCCAGGGCCGCCGCAAGGGCGAAGAGGGGATCGGCGAAGCCCAGCTGCCATCCGATCGCGGCCGTGGTGCCGGTCATCAGGGCGGAGTGGCTGGAGGGCATGCCGCCGGTCTCGAACAGCACCTCCGGCCGCCAGCGGCCGTGGGCGACGAGCTCCACCGCCAGCTTGGAGAGCTGGGCGACGCCGCAGGCGGCCAGGCCCCAGGCGAGAACGCCGTTCTGCAGCAGCGAGAGCCACGGGCTGACGTCATGGGGGGCCGCCGCCAGGGCCAGGGGGGTGGTCATCGGTCGCGCCGGGCCACGTAGTCCGCGAGGGCCAGCAGGGGCGCGGCCGATTCGCTCCAGGGGCCGAGAGCGGCCCGCGCCTCGGCCACCAGCGCCTCGGCGCGCCGGCGGGATTCCTCGAGGCCGAGGAGCTTGGGGTAGGTGGTCTTGTCGGCGGTGAGGTCCTTGCCGGCCGTCTTGCCCAGCACCTCGCTGCTGGCGGTCACGTCGAGGATGTCGTCGATGATCTGGAAGGCCAGGCCGATGCCGCGCGCGTAGATGCGCAGGGCCGCCAGGAGCGGTTCGGAGGCGCCGGCGATCAGGGCGCCGCTGAGCACGCAGGCCCGCAGCAGGGCGCCGGTCTTGTGCAGGTGGATGTATTCGAGGGTGTCGAGATCCACCGCCTTGCCCTCGCACTCCAGATCCACCACCTGACCGCCCACCAGGCCGGGGGCGCCGGCCGCCAGGGCGAGCTCCCCCACCACCGCCAGCAGCCGCTCGGCGGGCACGCCGGGGCTGCGCAGCGCCACCATCTCGAAGGCGCGGGTGAGAAGGGCGTCGCCGGCGAGGATGGCGTTGGCCTCGCCGTAGACCTTGTGGCTGGTGG
>CAZVPB010000113.1:0-7437 GCA_964628165.1 uncultured Cyanobium sp. | reverse complement strand
GTTCATCGAGCACCCCGGCCCGGAACCCCACGAAGGTGGCGGCAAGGGTGGCGGCCACCTGGGGCAGGGAGAGGGACCAGAGGGTGAGGATCTGGGGGCCGTCGTACCCGTGCAGGCGCCCCGTGAGCCACGAGGCCAGCCCCTTGGAAGCCACCAGGAAGAGGATCAGCGCCAGGGCGAAGACCGAACTCACCATCGTGCGCAGGAAGACCGGCAGGTCGAGCAGGAGCCCCAGGTCGATGAAGAAGATGGGGATGAAGACGCTGGCGCCGAGCACGATCACCTGCTCCTTGAGCCGGCCCTCCGGCAGCAGCGCGTTCACCGCCAGCCCGGCGAGGAAGGCCCCCACGATCTTCTCCACCCCGGCCAGCTCCGCCCCCAGCGCCGAGAGGAAAAGGGCCAGAAGCACGGCCACGAAGAGGTGTCCGTCGTCGTCGACGCTGTGGCGGATCAGGGCCCGGCCCATCCGCTTCACCCCCACGATCACCAGGACGGCGTAGATCGCCAGCTTCACCACCAGGCCGGTCACCGCCAGGGGGCTGAGGGAGCCGCGGGCCAGGCTCATGCACAGGGCCAGCACCACCAGGGCGGCGATGTCGGTGAACACGGTGCCGCCGATCGCCACCGTGACCGCCTCCTCCCGCGTTGCGGCGTAGCTGCGCACGATCGGGTAGCCCAGCGGAGTGTGGGAGGCGAGGATCGAGCCGATCAGCACCGCGCTCAGGACCGGATAGCCGTAGGCCAGCGCCAGTCCCGCCCCGGCCAGCATCGGCAGCGTGAAGGTGAACAGGCCGAACTGGAGGGACCGCGAGCCGATGCGGCGGAACTCCCCCAGGTCGATCTCCAGGCCGGCGATGAAGAGCAGATACACCACCCCCACATCGGAGAGCAGCTGCACCGTCTCCAGTTCCGGCCGCAGCCAGGCGAAGCCGTGGGGCCCCACCAGAACGCCGCCGAGGATCAGCCCCACCAGGTCCGGCAGGCCCAGGCGGCGCACCAGCGGTGGCGTCACCACGCTGAGCAGCAGCAGCAGGGCGAAGATGCCGAGCGGGTTGTCAGCCAGGAAGGAACCCACCGCGCGGAAGAGAAGGAAGAAGTTGTCCGCCCTCTCTAGAGGGGCGCTGCGGATCCGGCCGTGCCGATGGCCTCAGCCGTAACGTGCCGCCCGCCACGGCGGAGCCGCGCCGGCTTCCAGAATCGGGCCATGAGCACGGTCACCGAGAGCGAAACCGCCGTCAGCAGCGGCCCCGGCTGGCGCGACCACTGGTATCCGGTCGCCTATCTGAGCGATCTCGATCCGCAGCGCCCCAGTTCCTTCACCCTGCTGGGGCAAGACCTGGTGTTGTGGTGGGACCGGACCGGCGAGGGCTGGCGGGCCTTCGCCGACGTGTGCCCCCACCGGCTGGTGCCGCTGTCCGAGGGCCGGATCGACCAGGAGGGCCGGCTGGAGTGCCCGTACCACGGCTGGCGCTTCGACGGCACCGGCCGCTGCACCGCCATTCCCCAGGCCCCCGAGGCGGCCGGGGCGGAATCAGAGGCTGAGGCGGCACGGCTCGCCAGCCCCCGCAGCCGCTGCCGCAGCTACGCCACCGCCACCGGCCAGGGTCTGCTGTTCGTGTTCGCCGGCGATCCACAGGCGGCCGCCGGAGTGCCGCTGCCGCTGGTGCCGCCTCTGGAGGAGGAGCCGCAGGGGTGGCTGGTGCAGGACACCTTCCGCGACCTCCCCTACGACGCCCTCACCCTGCTGGAGAACGTGCTCGACGTGAGCCACGTGCCCTTCACCCACCACGCCACCGTGGGCCGGCGCGAGAACGCAGGACCGGTGGAGGTGGAGCTCACCGACTTCGGCCCCGGCGGGTTCTCCGGGGTGTGGCGGGAGGGTCCGCGGCGCGGCCGTCTCGGCAGCCAGTTCACCACCTACGCCTCGCCCTGCCTGATGTGGCACGACCTCACCGCCAAAGGCTTCGCCCGGATCCTCACGGTGGTCTACGCCACCCCGATCCGCCGGGGTGAATGCCGGATCTTCGCCCGCTTCCCCTTCCGCTTCGAATCCCCCTGGCCGGGCCGGCTGCTGCGGCTGCGGCCCCGCTGGCTGCAGCACATCGCCAACCACGTGGTGCTGGAGGACGACCAGATCTTTCTGCACCGCCAGGAGCGGCAGCTCGAGCAGCGTGGCGGCAGCGCCGGCCTCGCCCGCAGCTGCTATCTCGCCACCGGCGCCGACGGCTACGTGCGGGCGCTGCACGAGTGGGTCGTCGACCACGGCGGCGAACCCTTTCCCGGCGAGCCCCTGCCGCCGCGGCTCAGCGATGAGGCGCTGCTGGACCGCTGGCACAGCCACAGCGAGGACTGCCGCAGCTGCCGGGGAGCCGACCGCAGCCTGTCCCTGGCCGAGCGGGGCGGAGCCCTCGCCGCGATCGTGGCGGCGCTCGGGTCCGCCTGGACCGGCGCGACGCCGGCGGGTCTCGCGCTGCTGGGGGGAAGCCTGCTGGCCGCGGCGGTGACCCTGCGGGCGAGGGGCTGGCGGAGGGATCTGCGCAGCGGCTCCAGGGTGCCGCCCCGCAACCGGTGAATCAGGCGCCGGCAGCACCGCCGGTCCAGCCCGCCAGGTGGGCGGCCGCGGCGGACCGCACCAGGGAGCGGGCGGTGGGCAGGGCGGGCTCGAGGCGATGGGAGCCGAAGGGAGGCAGCGGCCGGCTGCGCAGCCAGGCGCCCCAGCGGAACTCGTGGTACGGGATGAGGGGATGGGGCTCGATCAGGCGCTCCCGCTTGAGCTTCCACACCAGGCTGCGGTAGGGGTCGTCCTGCAGATCCAGCAGATGGCGGGGGAGCACCGCCGGCTCCAGGGGGCCGAGCCCACGGCCGTCATGGAGATACAGCCAGCCCCGGCGGGCCATCTCCTGCAGCACCGCATGGCGGCCGGAGCCGGGCAGGTCGAGCACCACGTAGCCGTAGGCCCGTGCCTCGGGATCCACCTCCACCAGCGCGCGCAGACGGTGGTGACGGTCGATCATCCACAGTTCCCCTTCCCCGCCCCGCACCAGGGGCACGGGCTTGGTGCGGAGGTAGCGCAACCGCTGCTCGGCGGACTCCTCCAGGAAGTCCCGCTGGCGGCTGCGCACCTCCGCCAGGCCCACGCAGAGCTGGGTGGGCTGGAGCCGGGCGATCGACACCTCGATCAGCTCGACATCCGGAGGCGGCGACGGCAGGGGCTGGTAGGGAGGGAGGCGGAGGGACATCACGGTGCATGCCGGCCCCCATCCTCACCGCTCCCGCCGCCTGGGGAGCGGGTCGGCTCAGCCCTGGGAGAGGAGGGCGCCGAGGCCGATCTGATGGAGGATCCCCTGGCCGGTGAGGGCCTCGGTGAGCACGCCGATCACGAAGCCGAGCATGGCGGCCCGGCCGTTGAAGCGCTCCGCCGAACGGAGCTGCTCCTCGTGGATCTGGGCCGCCGCGGCGCTCTGGAACCAGCGGTCGTCGGCCTGGAGGGAGCGGGTCATGGAGAGTCGGTGCGACGGCCCAAAACGTAACGATTGAATGCGAGAGCTTGACAGAGGGGTGTCTTCATTCCCTGATTTGCCGCCTGCGCTCCTTCCGGTGCAGCGTTCCAGGCAGCGCGGATAGGGTGCTGCCCCATGCTTGACATGGCCTCCTCGCGCCCATGACCCCCAGCCCCGCCACCGCCGCCGGAGTTCCCCTGGTGGGCCCCCATGGACCGATCGGTGTCCTCGTCTGCGGCCACGGCAGCCGCAACCGCCTGGCGGTGGGGGAATTCGCCCGGCTCGCCGAACGGCTGCGGGAGCGGTTCGACCCCGTCCCGCTGGAGTACGGCTACCTGGAGTTCGCCCGGCCGATCCTGCGGGAGGGGCTCGACGCGCTGCGGGAGCGCGGCGTGCGGCATGTGCTGGCGGTGCCGGCGATGCTCTTCGCGGCCGGCCACGCCAAGAACGACATCCCCTCGGTGCTCAACACCTACGCCCGGGAGACGGGACTGCGGATCGACTACGGCCGGGAGCTGGGCATCGACCTGCGCATGATCGACGCGGCCGCCGCGCGGATCCGCGCCTGCCTGGCCGACGCCGACGGCCGCGCCGCCGCCGCGGGCCGCGAGCCGCCTCCCCGCCACGACACCTGCCTGGTGGTGGTGGGCCGCGGCTCCTCCGATCCGGACGCCAATTCCAACGTGGCGAAGGTGACCCGCATGCTGGTGGAGGGCCTCGGCTTCGGCTGGGGCGAGACCCTCTATTCCGGCGTCACCTTCCCCCTGGTGGAACCGGGCCTGAGGCACGTGGTGCGGCTCGGCTTCCGGCGCATCGTGGTGTTCCCCTACTTCCTCTTCTCCGGGGTGCTGGTGAGCCGGATCGTGCAGCACGGCCAGCGGGTGGCGGCGGACCACCCCGAGCTGGAGATCGTGCACGCCTCCTACCTGGGCGACCAGGCGGGCGTGCTCGACACCTTCACCGAACGGGTGGAGGAGATCCTGCGGGGAGAGACCGCCATGAACTGCTCCCTCTGCAAGTACCGGGCCCAGGTGCTCGGCTTCGAGGCGGAGGTGGGGTCCCCCCAGCACAGCCACCATCACCACGTGGAGGGTCTGGTGGAGAGCTGCACCCTCTGCGAGCGGGAATGCACCGGCGCCTGCCAGCCCGACGGGGTGCCCCTGCCCCTCGGGGGTGCGGCAGGTCACTCCCACCACCATCACCATCACCACCCGCCCTATCCCCACGCCGACCATCCGCTCGGTCCCCGCACCCTGCGCGGTGCGGGCTGAAGAACTCAGGCACCGCAAGCAATCTCAGCGGTCTCACCAGCGGCTCCGACCAGGCCGGACCAGCCCAGATCAGGAAGACTGATCAGCCGGGACAATCCCCGATCCTTCCCGGATTTTCCACAGCCGGCGCGGGTTTTTCCCCGGGCCCGGCGACCGGGACGGGTCCAGCCGGTGGATCCGGCCGAGGTCTGGGGAATGTGTCCTGCGGCACGGTGATCCCCTTGACACGCGCCCCTGCGGCGATCCGCGACCGCGCCAGGGGCCTGCCCGTCGGACCACCTGCGGCACGGCGACTCGGTTCTCAGCCGCGTGACACGGCCGTCGCGACGCCGGCGGCGGCCTTTGACGCCGCGAAGGCGATATGGCCTACTGGCCCCACCGACGCTCTGGAGCGAGAGACATCGTGCACGAAGGTGAGCGGATCCCCCCCGGCAGCCCAGAGGGAGCCAGCCACAGCGTGAGTCTCGAAGCGGAGGTTCCCGAGGTGCTCTTCGAGGGCATGCGGGAGTTCATCAGCAGCCATCCCCACTGGGATCAGTACAGGGTGATCACCTCGGCCCTGGCCGGCTTTCTCTTTCAGAACGGCTGCTGCGACCGTTCCGTCACCGACGCCTACCTGGACGGGCTCTTCCTGCGGCGCTGAGGCCCGGGCCAGGAGAAGCAGGCATGAAAAAGGCGGAGGTGCCAACCTCCGCCCGCGGTTTCTCCCTTGCCCGACCCGATGAAAGGTCGCCTCGCCATTGTGTGGCGGGCAGCCGGGTCGAACTGTGGTGACCGACACTGCCGCAGGGGCTAGGTGTGCGGCTCCTGACCGTTCTCGCCACGCCGCATCCGCTCCGCCGCCGCCTCACAGCCCCGCCAGGTGAGGGCCATGGAGGTGAGGGTGGGGCTCTGCCAGCCGGCACTGGGCCAGCAGGCGCCGTCGGTCACCAGCAGATTCGGCGCCGACCAGCACTGGTTCCAGGCATTCACCACCCCCTCGTCCGGGTGACGGGCCATCCGGGCGCCGCCCAGTTCGTGGACGTAGTAGCCGGGCGGCGCCGCACCGCCGCCCACCCCCTGGATCCGCTTCAGGGCGGGCTCCAGGAGGGGGAACACGAAGAGGTCCTCGAGGGCGCGGATCTGCCCGCCGGCGGAGCGGACCACGTCCTCCATGCGCCGCTGCATGTGGAGCACCATGGCCTGCTCGTTGGCCCCCCAGCGGCAGGTGATGTGGGGGATGGGAAGGCCCCAGGCGTCGGTGCGTTCGGGATCCAGCCGCACCTGGTTCCCGCTGCGGGGCAGCACCTCGCCATGGCCGATGAGGAATCCCACCGCCTCGCCGGGGCGGCGGCGCAGCGGCCTCGGCGGATCGAAGCGCTGCACCCCCGCCCAGATGCCGTAGCCCCGCAGGAATCCGCAGTCGTCGCCCTCCCGGAGATTCACGGTGTTGGGGATGAAGCAGCTGCCGGCCCCGGAGAGTTCCGCCGGCGCCGCCGGCTCGGGCACCCCGTCGAGGGAGAAGAAGCGGCTCGTCGACACGTGATCCATGAGGAAGCGACCGAGGGCTCCCGATCCGTCCCTCAGGCCGCGGTCCTGCCAGGGCTCACAGGAATGGAGCAGGATCCGCACCGTCTCGATGGTGGAGGCGCAGAGCACCACCAGCCGCGCCTCCACACGGTGCCGGCGGCCCGTGCGGGCGTCCACCGCCACGACGCCCTCCGCCTGGCGCCCGCTCCGGTCGAGCAGCACGTGGCTCACCACCGTCTCCGAGCGCAGCCGCATCCTCCCGGTGGCGCGGGCCCGGGCGAGCCCCACCCCCTGGGCACTGGAGGGGGGCCAGGGGCGCTCGGCATCGGGCCGGTGCAGGGCGAAGCCGCGGGAGTGGATGAAGGGCAGCTCGAGCCGCTCCCGCACCGCCGCCGCCAGGCGCTCTTCGCCAGGGGTGAAGGGCAGCGGTTCACGGAAGCAGCCGTCGGGAAGCTGGGGCAGTCCATCGGCATGGCCCCGGACGCCGAGCAGCCGCTCGAGGCGGGTGTAGTAGGGATCCAGATCAGCGGAACCGATCGGCCAGGAGGGGCCGTGACCGTCCCGTTCGCCCGCCCGGAACTCCGCCTCCGAGAGCCGCAGGGTGATCCCTCCCCAGGTGAGGCTGCGTCCCCCCACCTGACGGCCTCGGCTCCACAGGAAGGGGGCGTCCGGCGGCGTGGTGTAGGGGTTGGCCCGCTCGTCGATGTAGAGCTCCGGGTTGTGCTTCCAGTAGCCGGGGTGGTGGACCTGCCGGCGGTGGCGGCCGCTGCTGAGGCCGGCGACACGCCGCAGGCTGTTGAGCGGCTCGCTGCCACGGGCCTGCCGAGGCGAGAGTTCGGGGCCGGCCTCGAGCACGAGCACCCGCATGCCGGCCTCCGCCAGCACCATCGCGGCGACGCCGCCGGTGGCCCCCGATCCCACCACCACCGCGTCCCACGGCCCGCCGCCGTGGAGGGGATCGCCTGCTTCGGCCCGGGCGGTCACGCTGCGGCTCAATCCAGCTGTCGGTCGAGGCGCACGAGGCTCTCCAGCAGCACCTGCACCCCCTGGGCGCACTGCTCGGGTGAGGTGTACTCCTGCTCGGAATGGCTGACACCGCCCTGGCTGGGCACGAAGATCATGCCCATGGCGGTGAGCCGGCCGATCTCCTGGGCGTC
>CAZVPB010000112.1:3912-7496 GCA_964628165.1 uncultured Cyanobium sp. | reverse complement strand
CCCCCTTCGCCGGCGGTGGTTTCAACGCCTCCCTGCGGGACATGGCCCGCGTCGGACAGCTGATGCTCGACGAGGGCAGGGTGGGCAGCGATCAGGTGATCCCCGCCTCGGTGATCCGGGCCATCCGCAATGGCGGCGACAGGGCCGCCTTCGCCAGGGCCGGCTACAGGCAGCTGGAGGGCTGGAGCTACCGCGGCATGTGGTGGGTGAGCCACGACGCCAACGGCACCTTCATGGCCCGAGGCGTGCATGGCCAGTCGCTCTGGATCGACCCTGCGGCTCGGGTGGTGATCGCCCGCTTCGCCTCCCACCCTGTGGCCGGTAACGCCGCCAACGATGCCACCACCCTGCCGGCCTACCAGGCCGTCAGCCGCTTCCTGCAGCAGCGGTGAGGCAGACCCCGTTGGGGTCGAGGACCGCTTCCCGGCCCGGGTCGCGGTGGCGATCAACTCCCGGGAAGCATGTCGAGAGCATGAAGATTCCTGGCGAAGCCAGTCAGTGCCTTCCACAAGATGGGCAGGTTGAGGTGATGTGAAGGGTGATCGACGGATGCAGGAGATCACGTTGTCGTCGATGAGAAGGTGATGGGCTGATGGGCTACCACGTCGATCCGGGGCGCTCCCTGCTGCCCCTCCTGGTGGGGCTCTTCCTGCAGGGCCCCGCTGCCCTTGCCCAGCCGCAGGCTCCCCCTCTGTACGGGAACCTCGGCAGGCACCACTATCCCCTCTCGATCCGGAATCCCCAGGCCCAGGCCTATTTCGATCAGGGGCTCCGTCTCTACTACGCCTTCAACCACGCGGAAGCGATCCGGGCCTTCCGCCACGCCGCCAGCCTCGATCCCACCTGCGCCCTCTGCGCCTGGGGAGAGGCGCTGGCCTGGGGCCCCAACATCAACCTCCCGATGGACCGCGAGGCGGGACTGAAGGCATGGGCGGCGCTGCAGGTGGCCCGCTCGCGCCTGGCTTCCGCCTCACCCCGGGAGCGGGATCTGATCGAGGCCCTCTCGCGGCGCTATGCCGCCGAGCCCCCCGAGGACCGGAGCCACCTCGATGCCGCATGGGCGGACGCGCTGCGCCAGCTCGCCCGCAAGTACCCCGACGACATGGACATCCGCACCCTCGCTGCGGAGGCTCTGATGGATCTCAGCCCCTGGCGGTACTGGAACAAGGACGGCTCCCCCCGGGAGCACACCGGGGAGATCCTGGGCCAGCTCGAGGCGGTGCTGCGGAACGAGCCCGACCACCCCGGAGCCAATCACTTCTACATCCATGCGATCGAGGAGGTGCAGCCGGAGCGGGCCGTGGGGGCGGCCGAGCGCCTGGCCGGCCTGATGCCCGGCGCCGGCCACATCGTGCACATGCCCGGACACATCTATGTGCGGGTGGGTCGTTACCGCGATGCGATCACCGCCAATGAGCATGCGGTCCATGCCGATGAGACCTACATCCGCGATCAGCGGCCGGGTGTCGGGATGTATCTGGTGGGCTACTACCCCCACAACTACGACTTCATGGCCTTCGCCGCCAGCATGATCGGCCGGCGCGAACAGGCCCTCGCCGCCGCCGAGAAGATGCGCACCCTCTCTCCGGAGGAGCTGCTGCGCGCCCCGGGCATGACGTTTCTGCAGCACCACCGCACCCGTCATCTGCAGATGAAGGTGCGCTTCGCGATGTGGGACTCCATTCTCGAGGAACCGGCGCCACCTGCCGATCTCCCCCATGCCCGCGGCCTCTGGGCCTATGCCCGCGGCCGAGCCCTCGCGGCCCGGGGGGATCTGGAGAGCGCACGCCGCCATCTGGCGGAGGTGCGTGCTCTGGCGGCGGATCCCGCGCTGGCGGACCAGCGACTGGAGTTCAACACCTCCGGCACGGTGCTGGGTATCGCCGCCGAGGTGCTCGCCGCCCAGATCGCCGCCGCGGCGGGCGATGGCTCCGCCGCCACGAAGCACTTTCAGGCGGCCGTCGCGCTGGAGGACGGCATGGTCTACGGGGAGCCGCCGGAATGGTCGGTTCCGGTGCGTGAGGAATTCGGCGTCGTGCTTCTGCAGCTGGGAGAGCCCGCTGCCGCGGAGCGGGTCTTCCGGGAGGATCTGGAGCGATTTCCCGCCAATGGATGGGCGCTCCACGGGCTCGCGGCCAGCCTGCAGGCCCAGGGGCGCATCCGTGAGGCCC
Organism: uncultured Cyanobium sp.; assembly: GCA_964628165.1. GTDB lineage: Bacteria > Cyanobacteriota > Cyanobacteriia > PCC-6307 > Cyanobiaceae > Cyanobium. Next base: position 5,325 of record CAZVPB010000112.1, on the reverse strand, counting down.
TTGCCACCACGACGGAATTCGAGCGGATGTGGGAAGGAGAGGGTTCACCGGCCGATGCCCACCCCCGGGCTCCTGTCAGGGAGGCGGATCATGGCTAGGTGTGGGGCTGAGAACCGGTGGTGTCCCGCATGCTGAGCCACTCCAGGAAGCGAATTCTTCTGGAGCTGGTTCTTGCGGGTTCGCTAGTCCTCGGTGTTCTGCTCGCTGTTCAGCGCCTGCGCGTCATCAACACCCCGGAGGTCGCTCCACCACCGCCACCACCCGAGCTGGGGCCTCCGCCTCCTCCGCTTGAATCGGGAGCGCCTCCCCCTCCGGCCGCGACTCCACCCCCACCACCGAATCCGCTTGCCCGCTGAGCCCCCTCGCCTCCGGGCCGATCGCCCACCGGCTGGTCTGGCCGCCGGAAAAAAGGGAGGCCGCGGCCTCCCTGTGGAATTTCGGGACCCCTTTTCAGTCGTCCCAGGACGAGGTGCAGCGGTAATGGGTTGAAGGCCCGAAGGCTTCACAGCTCGTCCGGCGGTTGGTGGCGTCCATCGGGATGTTGTTCATCGAGCGGCTCCGTCAGAACGTCGGCGGGGTCGCGATGGATCAGTCCTCGGCTTGCAAGGATGGTCGGGGAAACGGGTGAGTGTCTGCCCACAGCCCTGGTCTGATGCTTCTTGCCACCCTTGCGCCGGTGCAGTTCTGGGGCGAGGTGCTGGGTTTCGGCCTGGCGATCGGGCTGAGTCCGGTCCACATCGCCCTGCTGCTGCTGCTCCTGCTCGGCCCCACGCCCCTGCGGCGGGGCGCCTGGTTCGTGGGGGCCTGGCTGCTCACCTCGCTCGTGATGATCACGGCCCTGCTGACCCTTGGCCACGGCCTGCTCCTGACCATGGAGAAGGGAACGAGCCACCGCACCGGCCTGGATCTTCTTGCGGCAGGGGCACTGCTCGCCATCGGACTGCGTGAGCTCCTGACGGGCCGGATCGAGGGGGAAGCCACGGGCTGGAGCCGCCGGCTCGATGCCCTCTGCAGCCTTCCCCTGCTCCCCCTGCTGGCCTTCAGCACGGCGGTGCAGCTGGCCAGCCCCGATGACCTCTTTCTCTATGCCAAGTCGGCCGGGGCGCTGCTGGCGGCGGGGCTGGGCCGTGGGGGCGAACTGGCAGGGGTTGCCCTGTTCAGCCTGACGACGTCTCTGCTGCTGCTTCTGCCGCTGCTTGCTCTCCTGCTGGGCCGCCAGCGGGTGCAGCCGCTGCTGGAGCGTTCAAGGATCTGGCTGGTGCAGAGCGGCGACAGCCTGGTGGGCGCCATGAGCCTGCTGATCGCCGTCTACCTGGGATGGCAGGGCATCGAGGGGCTGCTGGCGGGCTGAGACGCACTGGTTCGCCAGCGGGGTGGGATTCCTATCCCTTCTGCTGCGTCAAGACCGTCTTC
>CAZVPB010000112.1:0-3812 GCA_964628165.1 uncultured Cyanobium sp. | reverse complement strand
GCATTCGTCCGCCTCGTCTCTCAGCGCCTCACTCCCATTCCGCCCGGAGCGTCTCCATCAGTCGATGGAGGTCCTCCAGCCTCTGGCCGTGCAGAGCCCTTTCCGCTTCCCGAATGTCGGGATTGGCGAGAAGCCGCCGGATGATGCCCATCCGCGCCTGCACCTCCTGATAGCGGATCCGACGGTATTCCTCCAGTGCCGTCATGTCCTCAACGCGGTTTTACCCCGCATCGTTTCAGCCCGGCCGTCACGAGGACGTGTTGCGCACTGCAGGGCCGTGCAGCCTGGGAAACGTCCGGGGAGAGTCCAACTGCGTACTTGTATACAATTCTGTGATCCGCCTGGGGAGGCCCGTGGCTGCCAAGCGTTGTCGTTCCAGCCGGGAGGGCAAGGTGCTGCTCTCCTGCTGGATCCCGGAGGACCTCCGCATGGAGCTGGACCGGGTCTGGGCCGCCCGGGGGCTCCGTCCCCATGGCCGCACCCAGAAGGGCATGGAGGAGATGATCGCCCTCTACCTGGCGGCGCAGGAGCGGTCCTGAGGGATGGGCCATCCGCACCATCACGGCCACGCTCCGGAGCCCTCCGAACCGGGCCGCACGGCTGCCGCCTTCCGCTGGAGCATCGTCCTCAACAGCGGTCTCACCACCCTGCAGCTGGTGATCGGCTTCGGGTTCGGTTCCCTGGCGCTGATCGGCGATGCCCTCCACAACCTCGGAGACGTGGTGGGCCTGGTGCTCGGCTGGGGGGCCGATCAGCTCAGCCGCCGTCCCCCCGGGGGCCGGTTCACCTACGGCTACGGGCGCAGCACCCAGATGGCCTCCCTCGTGAACGGGCTGCTGATCTTCTCCGCCGGCGTGGTGGTGGTGGTGGAGGCCCTCCAGCGGCTGGTGCAGCCCGTGCCCCTGATCGCCGGGCCGGTGGCCTGGGCCGCCGCCGCGGGGATCGCGATCAACCTGATCTCGGCCAGCCTGTTCGGCCACGACAGCCATCACGACCTCAATCAGCGGGCGGCGGTGCTGCACCTGCTCACCGATGCGGCGGTGTCGGTGGCGGTTCTGGCCAGCGCCATCGCCGTGGCGGTCACGGGCTGGATCCGTCTCGACGCGCTCACCGCCATCGGTGTCGGCCTGGCGGTGATCTGGAGCGCCGCGGGCCTGCTGAGGGAGGCCATCGCCCTCAATCTCGATGCCGCGCCCCGGCACGTCGACCTGGCCCGCGTGGCCGCGGTGCTGTCGGCGCTGCCGGGTGTCGAGGCCGCGGAGGAGCTGCATGTGTGGGGTCTCAGCACCTCGCGCACGGCGCTCACGGCCCATCTGGTGATCCAGCCCGCCCGGCTGGCCGCCGCGAACCTCAGCCACGATCAGCTGCTGGCCTTGGCGCGGGAGGCCCTCGCCGAGCTCGGCATCCGCAAGAGCACTCTCCAGCTGGAGGAGTCCCACGACCATGGAGCCCCGGCCGGGCCGCGCGCCTAGGCTTTTCGGAACGGCATCGGGTGGATGATCTTTCGTGGCAGCCTCACCGAATTGCAGGAACTGATGCAATCCCTCGGCGTCACCTGCCACTGGCAGCACAAGGGCGAATTCGAGATGGCGGTGATCGAGGATGGCGTCAGCAATCTGCGGCTGAACTGGTGGCCCTCGAGCGGCGAACTGCGGCTGGTCGGTGATCCCGAGCAGCGCCAGCCTCTGCTGGAGAAGCTGCAGGCCGCCCTCCCCTAGTTCTCTCCGCACCGATGTCCCTGGTCGGGCCCCCGCTGCCCTCCCTCACGCCCCTCGAGGAGTTGCTTGGCCGGGGTCTGGCCGCGGAGGCCGATTCGGCGGCGATCAGCACGGCTGAAGCCAGCCTGAGCTGGAGCGAACTCGAGCGGCGGAGCGGGCTTCTCGCCGGGCTGTACCGGGGGATGGGTCTGCTTCCCGGCGACCGCGTGGCCTCCCTGCTGCCGAACCGGCTCGACGCGGTGCTCCATGTGCTGGCCTGCATCCGCGCGGGTCTGGTGGCGGTGCCGCTGAACTACCGCTACCGCGCTCCGGAGATCGGCCGCGCCCTGCGCCTCAGCGGCGCCCGGTGGCTGCTGTTCCACTCCGAGCGGCAGGAGGATGTGGAGGGCTGCGGTGAGCGGGCCGGCCTGGATCTCGGCGGCCTCTCCCTCGGCGATGGCGCCGACGGCCAGCTGGCCGACCGGGTCCGGGCAGCGGGTGGGCAAGGCGACGCCGGCGGTCCGTCTTCGACCGCAGCGGAAGAGGTGCATGACCCCCACGCGCCGGCGCTGATCTTCTTCACCTCCGGCAGCACCGGAACCCCCAGGGGTGTCGTCCATGACCGGCGCAGCCTCGAGGCCCTGGTCAACGCCTATGGCCGCAACTTTCGCCTCACCGGCGGCGACCGCTACCTGATCGCCTCCTCCATGGCCCACATCGGCGGCCTGCTGGGCTGCCTCTCCAGCCTCGCCCTCGGCACCGCGGTGATCGTGGCCCGCACCACTGATGCGGCCGAGCTGGAGCGGATGCTCCTCTCCTTCCGCCCCACGGTGGTGAAGATGCTGCCCTCCACCCTCTTCAGCCTCGTGCGCGACCCCCGGGCGGCGGGGGATGCCTTCACCGGCCTGCGGGAATGCTGCGTGGCCGGCGACCATGTGCCGCCCGAGCTGCACAGCGAGTTCCACCGGCGCACCGGGCTCCACATCACCGAGATGTACGCCATGACGGAGGCCGGCATGCTGGCGGCCAACCGGGGTGGGAGTGCCGACCGGATCGGCTCGGTGGGGCCGCCGGCGGTGGGGGTGGAGCTGGAGATCCGCGGCGACGACGGCCGCGCCCTGCCGCCCGGGGAGACGGGGGATCTCTGGGCCCGCACCCCCTGCGTGATGCAGGGCTACTGGCGCGATTCGGCGGCCACCGCCGAGGTGCTGGCGGAGGGCTGGCTGGCGACGGGCGACCGCATGCGCTCGGATGCCGACGGGGTGGTCTGGTTCGCCGGCAGGAAGCGGCAGATCATCGTGCACGACGGCTCCAACATCTGTCCGCAGGAGGTGGAGGATGCCCTCCTGGGGCATGAGGCGGTGACCGGCGCGGTGGCGATCGGCATCCACGATCTCGTCCACGGCGAGAACGTGCGTGCCTACGTGACGCTCGCTCCCGGCGTGGAGCCCGTTTCCGAAGCCGCGCTGATCGCCTTCGCCCGTGCCCGCATCGGCTACAAGGCCCCCACGTCGATCGTGGTGCTGGATCGCCTTCCCCTCAATGCCACCGGCAAGGTGGACCGTGGGGCGATCAAGGCCCTGGCGGCTGACGCCGTCTGTGGCGGTATCCCCTCCACAACAGGCTGATCAGGGCGACAGGGGCGAGCGCCGCCAGCTGCAGCGACGGCACCGCGATCACGGTGAAGCGCTGCACCATCCGGTACTCGGCCACGGTGTGGAACATCCAGCTGTCCACCGCGAAGCACCCCACCCCTGCCAGGGAAACCGCCAAGGTGAGGCCGAACAGTCTCCAGGACCACCGGCGCCGACTGGCGACTGGCGAATGGCAAGGCCACACCCGTAAAGTACGATCGCGGATAGAAGCACCGCTCAATACAGGCACCGGGCCGTTCTGGGGCCTTATTGACCGGGTCATTAAGGCCGCGCGAAGCGCGGCCAAGCCCTCGGCAGCATAAGCACCGCCGTCAGGCGGCCTAATGACCGGGTCATACGGCCGCCAGGCGCCCCAAACAGGCCAAATTCGGGCGCTTACCGGGAGCCTCCGGGACCGACGAGAACCCCCAACCGCATCTGAGCGAAAACATGTCCAAAGGAAGACGAGTCGCTGGCGACT
>CAZVPB010000111.1:0-7557 GCA_964628165.1 uncultured Cyanobium sp. | reverse complement strand
CAACTCGGCGGGCCAAGATAAACGAGTGACCCCTGATATGCGGGCCTCCATATTCGAAATGACGGTACAGTACAATGAAGAATTGCATCGCGTCTTAGCATTTGACTGAAAGAAACCGGTCGAAGCGATGAGTCACAAGCAAGGACGGAGAGGTGATGCGATGGGAAAACTTGGGGAAAAATCGCTCCCTGCTTTAGGTATAGCTTAGAGCTTTCCTCTTGACAGTGTGGAGCCCGGCTGGACGGATGCCCTCCATGGCCTTGCCCGCACTGGCTGGAGGCGGGGTCTTCCGCCTGTTGGGTGGCCGGGGTCGATGGCCGCGGCTGGCGTCCATCGTCTTGATCTGGAGGCCTTGATGGGACAGCCTCAATGACCTGTCCGGCCCATCCTCTCAGCTCTGATTGAGTGACCAGTCATAATCCAGATATCCCAATCTGTACTCTCCGCCGAGCAGAAAACGTCGCTGCTCAGGCTCAACGCGCAGCGCGATGAACTGGAGCACGGCACTCTGCTCCCGGTGCCCGGGCACGGGCTGGGCGTGCGGTTCCTTCCGCTGCCAATCCTCTGCAAACCACTCAAAGATGGGTGAAATGTTTACCGTTCCTTCCTGTCGATCGATCACGACACCATGCGGACCATTCAACCAGCGTTGTGTCTGGTCCTCGAGCTGTGCCTCCAGCCGCTCACCTCGGTAGGGTTCCCGGCGCAAAGGGGGGCAGCTCCGGGCGGCGCAGACCAGGGCGGCATGGATGCGGGGCTCGTTGTATTCCCTGCGCAGAATGTGATGCTCGATCGCATCGAGGGTGAGCGGTCTGCCCATCAGCTGGTGGGTCCGCAGCCGCCACACCCCCGGGATATCCCGGATGCTGCGGGGCAGGGGATCGCGCTCGATGATCGAGGCGAGAGTGAAGGCGTTGTAGGCGTTGAGGAGAAAGGCGATCCGTTCGTTCTCCGGCCAGGCCGCGAAACGCTGCGGATCGACGGCGCCGATGCGCTTCAGGAATGAGGCGAGCATGTGCCGGCGCCGTTCAAGGGCGACATAGTCCACCAGCCCCTCCTGGTCGACCACGGCGTCGAGAAGTCGGCCATAGTCCCTGCTGTCGATCGGGGCAGCGCCGACGCCCGCCCTGGAGAGCGGCGCGGCGGGCAAGCCCGGCTCCTGCGGCGACCATGCACCTGCACAGCCGCCCAATGGAACGAGGACGCCGGCGAGAACCAGGGCTGAATGGGGGAAGACCAAACGCATCGGTGGCGGCTCGTGCAGTGGTGGAACTACCGCTCGACCCTGATTTCGGATGGTCTGCTCGGTGCCGGCCAGGCATTCCAGGGGGCTCCGAGGATCAGCGGCAGCCACAGGGTCAGCCGCTGGAGATCGGTGAGCATCCAGGCCGGACCGGCGGACGGCAGCACGAAATACACGAAGGCGGAGAGGCTCACCAGGCGAGCCCCCCAGTTGCCGCGGGGAACCGCGAACGGCATCAGCCAAACGAAGTACCAGGCATGGATGATCGGTGTGATCAGCAGCAGGCCGAACCAGTAGCCCAGCAGAAACCGCCGCTCGCTCCGCGCTGTGGCCAGCAGCAGGGCCACCCACCCCGCCAGAAGGAGACCCCAGGGCGCGTTGGAGCTCAGCGTGGCCGGCCAGATCCTGCCCGCCAGATGGGGAATCCATTCGGCGCTGCGGCCAGCCGAGACGAAGCTGGAATCCGTCGGCACGAGTGGACAGGATATGGAAGTGCAGAAGAACAGGGAACCCAGCAGCAGCGGTGAGGCCGCCAGCACCACGACCTCCACGGCCCTGCGCCAGCGACCGGCACGGACGGCGGCCGCGACCGGCCAGGCCATCAGCGGCAGCGACACCCACTTGATCGCGACGCTGACCCCCAGCAGTGCCGCGCTCCAGGCCCAACCGGGCCGCAGCCAGGTTCCGAGCCGCCCCTCCGAGACGAGCCAGGAAGCCACCAGCGGCAAGAGGAAGACGCTGTCGAAATGGGCGCCGCCGCTGAAGGAGTACATCACCAGCGGATTCCAGGCGTAGAGGGCGGCGCGGCCGCGGCCGAAGGCCGCCGCCAGCATCCAGGCCACCCCCAGGTCGGCCGCCACAAAGGCCGCCTTGAACAGCAACACGCTCGGTCCCGCCGAAGCCAGCGCCCTGAACAGCAGCTGCACCAGCGGCGGGTAGATCGCCGTGGTGCCCGGATGGTTGATCTGCTCCCACCAGTCGGTCCGCAACGGGATCAACGCAGCGGCATCGGGTGGCAGATGGAAGGGGCTGAAGCCATGCAGCTGGATCCAGCCCTCCCACAGATATCGCCACACGTCGTCACCGGGGAGCATCGGAAGCAGCACCAGCCGGCAACCCACCGCCACCGTCCAGAACAGCGTCCGCGGCAGCACCGGCAGCGACCAGGAAATCGCGAACCCTGCCCCCATGACGGCCGCCCCGCTCCAGAAGGGCAACAGATGGGAGGGATCGAAGAGATCGCCATGGGGCTGGAGCCTCACCGCCCCGCCGATCAGCAGCAGGACACTCACCACCAGACGGAGCCTCCTCATGGAGTCGTTCCGGCCGATCTCCATCGGCGCAGCATCAGCTGCCCGAGGGTGGCGAGAATCACCCGGCCCGCCTGAAGGCTGGCCCCCAGCCGGCCCGAGATCTTGGAGCGGCCCGCCAGCCGCGGCCGGTGAGAGACCGGCACCTCGAGGATCCGGAGTCCCAGCTCCACCGCCCGCACCTGCATCTCCAGGGTCCAGCCGAAACCGCGGTCCTGCATCCCCATTGCCTCGAAGGCCGAGCGCCGGACCATGCGCATCGGCCCGAGATCCCGGTAACGGAACCCCCAGCCGAAGGCGATCAGAGTGGTGGCCAGACGGTTGCCCCAGCGCTGCAGCGGGGTCAGTGCGGCTCTTCCCCTGGCGGTGGCGGTGCGGTCGCCCAGCAGGAGGTCATGGCCCTCCAACTGCCCGAGAAACCGGCCCAGTTCCTCGATCGGGTCGCCGCCATCCCCATCGCAGAACAGCAGCCAGCGCACCTCCGGCGCGAGGTCCCGGCATCCCGTCCAGCACGCCTGGCCATACCCCGGCCTCGGCTCGGCGAACACCTCCACCCCCAGGCCACTTGCAATGGCCGCGCTGCGGTCGGTGCTGCCGTTGTCGACCACCCGGATCCGGGTCAGACCCTGGTCGCGGAGCTGGTGGATCACGGCACCAATCGTCAGCTCCTCATCCCGTACGGGGATGACCACCTGGATGGTGTTCAGCGGATCGAGGGGGTCCCGGGTCACGGCCTGCCCATTCCACAGGAGTTCCGGGAACTACCCATCAGGAAGGCCAACGGATTTCTCGACCCACCGGCGCGATCCACGCCTATTTCACCCCTTCCGAGGCCAACGAGTACTCCGCCTGTGCATTGAAGAAGGCGAGAAAGCCATTGCAGGCTCTGCGCTGACTGGAGAGAACCCAAACCTGGCGGAGAGGGGGATCGTTGTTCACCGGCCCACCGGCGCACTGCGGGTGGGCCGGATGGCATGGTGGGCCAGAAGCATCAGCCGAGGCCGGACAGCCATGGTGGGCGACCTCCATTAGGCTTGGAAGATCTCAAGAAAACACGGCGATGGTGAACGCACAGTGCGCCACAAGAATCCGCGAGCTCAGCGAGCACCCACCCGCCTCCTACTCCGATCTGAAAGTCCTCATCCTGAATTGCACGCTCAATCGAACGCCTGTTCTTTCCCACACCGAAGGGGTGATCCGGATCGCTCAGGATGTGTTCACCTCCGTGGGTGTCAGTTGTGAGCTGATTCGCCCTGTCGACTATGAGATTGCCGCAGGCCTCGGAACCGACATGAGCCAGACGCCGGAGTGGGATCAGGACGAATGGCCGCAGATCCAGGCAAAGATCGACAGGTGCGACATTCTCTTGCTCTGCACATCGGTCTGGCTGGGGGAGAAGACGTCGGTATGCAACCGTGTGCTGGAGCGGATGTATGGCTACACCCACCTGGTGAACAGCAAAGGGCAATACCGGGACTACGGCAAGGTGGGGGCGACCCTGATCACGGGCAATGAGGATGGCATCAAGCACTGTGCCATGAACATCCTCTTCTCTCTGTCACACATCGGATACACGATCCCTCCACAGGCCGATGCGGGATGGGTAGGCGAAGCGGGCCCCGGTCCCTCCTATCGGGATCCTGGCTCTGGGGGGCCTGAGAACGATTTCACGAACCGGAACACGGTCTTTCTGGCCTGGAATTGCCTGCACCTGGCACGGCTGCTGAAGGATGCCGGTGGCGTTCCTGGCCATGGGAACATCCCGGCAGAGTGGGAGGCTGGTTGTCACAAGGAACGGCCCAGTCCTGAGCATCAGGTATGAGCCAAGTGCCGATCAGTCAAACACCTGACCATGCCTGTAGCGCTCCTCCCGCCCTGCGGCGGCGGTGAGGGCTGCAACGTTGTCGCGGGTGAAGAAGCCGTCATATCCCTGACAGCGCTGCACGTACTCGGTGATGAGGAGGGAGTGGTCGGAGCTCCTGGAAAAGATCTGCTTGAGATTGGGTTGATCGGTGCACTCTCCGACAACCTCGGCGAGGAACGACACCCCTTCCTGGCTCAGCCTGCGGACGACGAAATCGACGTTCTTTTCACCATCCACTTCACCATCCTTGACCTCGAAAGCCATGTGGTGCATGCGACGGCCGAAGTTTCGCACAAATTCCTCGGTTGGCATCGGCAGATTCTCCAGGGAGTTCAGATAGGAGGGGGTATTGTTTGCCGTGAACACACGAGCCGGCGAGCGCTTGTCATCTTCCAGCCATGGATTGCGCGTCACGTTGGTGGAAGAGTTCATCTCTTGAATATTGTATGCCCCCCAGAAATAGTAGGGGACCATCGTGAGGTACTCGAGAATCGCGTCCTCCCGTTCGCCGGCCAGGATGCGGGTCGCCATGTGGTCGAGTCCGAGCACCTTGTCCTCGAGTCCCAGCGCTCGATGCTTCTCGGCAGCCTCGAGCAGTGGTCGCTCGGTATCGTCATCGAGCATGACGCGATCACCCAGGTCCAGCGGCGCGAGAGACTCCAGCGAAACGTCGACATAGCCCACCCGATTGTACGTATAGTCCGAAAGGAAGGTGAATACGAGGTGATCCTGGGTGAAGAAAGGGTTCACACAGTCGCCAGGGTAGGCAAAGCGGATGTTCTGGGATTCCAGCAGCTTGCGCACTTCCGCCGCTGAAGACGTGGAGAAGATCTCCCCGACGTACCGCGCATTCGGCCGTCTTGCGGAGAGGGGATACATGGTGTTCCAGCGGGTCGTCTCGTCCTCGAAGGCGACCGTGAGCGGCTCCAGCAGGATCAGGCGCGGCCAGGTGGAATCCGCCGCCAGGAGATACACCCGGTGGGTCTCCATCAGCCAGCATTCGCGGTAGCGGTAGGGGCCCATCAACGCGAGCTCCGCCATGTAGGGCACCCCATGGCCATGGTCCACCTGGATGACCACCGCCGCCATCCGCCGCACCAGCTGGTCGATCCCGGAGCGGGCCCTCCGTTCGTACACCCTGGGGAGGTATTCCTCGAAGAAGAGGGTGTTCCGTTTGTCGCCCCGGGGGCGGTAGGTGGCGAGATCGAGCATCGGAGCGGCGGCGGTGTGGTCCTTCCGGGGAATCCTCCTCTCCATCCGGAACCCTCCCCCGGGCCGTGTGCCAGGTCTTGCTGACCCGCGCTGGTCCAGGGTGGGCAGGGTGCTGCAGGGGTCTGGATGACGCGGATGGGGACCCGGGGACCGGCGTGCGCGGGGCTGCTGATCACCCTGACGACCTCCCTTCCTGCCCTGCCCCTCCGCGCCGACGTGCTGCTGGAGCGCGATCAGCGGTTCCATCCGGTGGTGTCGGAGCGGGGCGTGGTGGCGGTGCAGGAGCCCCATGCCGCTGCGGCGGGGGTGGCGATGCTGCGGGCCGGCGGCAACGCCGTGGATGCCGCCGTGGCCAGCTCCTTCGCCCTTGCGGTGACCCATCCCCAGGCGGGCAACCTCGGCGGGGGCGGTTTCCTGCTGCTGTGGCTGCCGGGGCCCTCCCCCGCGGCCTCCCGCGGCTGCCTCGACGGCGTGGACAACACCGCGGGCCGCGGAAACCCGGAAGTCCGCATCGGCCGCGGCACGGCGGTGGCGGTGAATTTCCGGGAGACCGCGCCGCGGGCGGCCAGCGCCGGCATGTTCCTGGCGGCCGATGGCAGCGTCGACCGCGAGCGGGCCACGCGGTCACTGCTGAGCACGGGCGTACCGGGCAGCGTGGCGGGGCTCGCCCTGGCCCAGCGCTGCTATGGCCGCCTGCCGCTGGCGAAGGTGATGGCCCCGGCGATCGACCTCGCCGAAGCGGGGTTCCCGGTGGGCCCCCACCTCAGCGAGCTGCTGCGGCTCTCCCGGCAGCGCCTGGCGGCCGATGCCAGCTCCCGCCGCCTCTTCCTGCGGCCGGAGCGGTCGGACCCGGCGCGGGTCCGGGCGCTGCGGCCCGGCGAGACCCTGCGCCAGCCGGAACTGGCGGGCACCCTGCGCCGCATCGCTTCGGAGGGCGAAAGGGGCTTCTACCGCGGCCCCACCGCCGATGCGCTGGTGGCGCTCATGAGAGAGCGGGGCGGCCTGATCCGCCACGGCGATCTGGAGGACTACCGCGCGAGGCTGGTGGCTCCCCTGGTGGGAAGGTTCCGCGGCCATCCGGTGCTCACCATGCCGCCGCCCAGCAGCGGCCTCAGCCTGCTGCAGATGCTGGCGGTGCTGGAGCCGATGGATCTAGGGGCGAGCGGTCTCAACGCCGCCGCCACCCTCCATCCCATGGCGGAAACGATGAACCTCGCCTTCCGCGACCGCAACGCCACCCTCGGCGATCCCGACCAGGTGGAGCTGCCGGTGCGGCAACTGCTGGCGCCCGCCCACATCGAGGCGCTGCGCGACGCGATCGATCGCGATCGCCACCGCCCGGCGGCCGCCATCGCGCCGCGTCCCTCCCTTCCGCCCGAGGGAACGAACACCGTGCATCTCTCGGTGGCGGACCGCGAGGGGGGCCTGGTGGCCACCACCACCACCCTCAACTTCCCCTTCGGCAACGGCATCAGCGTGCCGGGGGCGGGCTTCCTGCTCAACAACGAGATGGACGACTTCACCGCCCGCCCCGGCGTGGCCAATGCCTACGGGCTGGTGCAGGGGGCCGCCAATGCCATCGCCCCCGGGCGCCGGCCCCTCAGCTCGATGAGTCCGACCCTGGTGTTCCGCCCCGGCGGCGAACCCTGGCTGGCCACCGGCAGTCCCGGCGGCAGCCGCATCCTCACCACCGTGCTGCAGGTGCTGCTCAACCGCATGGTGCACGGCCTCAACCTGGCCGGTGCCGTGGCGGCGCCGCGCATCCACAGCCAGCTCTGGCCCGACCGGCTGGGGGTGGAACAGGGGATCAGCCCCGACACCCTGCGGCTGCTGGAGGCCAGGGGACACGCGATCCACCCCATGGCGGCGATGGGGGCCGCCAACAGCGTGGAGGTGACCGAAGCCGGCAGCCTGGGGGTGGTGGACCC
>CAZVPB010000110.1:0-7561 GCA_964628165.1 uncultured Cyanobium sp. | reverse complement strand
CCCCGCTCCGGGGCTCAGCCGCCCCGACACTTCTCACCAGTGCGGTTGAGGGTGGCGCAGAGCCACGGCTTCGCCAGAGGAGGACGGGCCACCGATCGGGAAGCGGTGGCCACCGGCGGCTGAACCGGGACCGGAGCAGGAGAAGAGGAGGAGAAGAATTCTGCGAGTGGGCTTGTGCCTGCCTGGAGAGACGACAGGATGGGGAACCCCAACCAGAATCATGTACTCCACTGCGGGGCCACCTTCCGACGTATCAGCCTCCCTGGCTCTCCTGGGTCTGAGCGACCTGCCCAGCACCCGAGGCCAGCTTGCGCGGCTCGTGGCGGCACGGCACCCGGCCTCCCGCCCCTGGACGGGAGCTCACACGGCTGCCTACAGAATTCTCTGGAGAGAAGTGAGGGAGGAACATCCGGCCGATTCTCTCGAGGCAGCCTGACCGTTTCCTGGCCCAAGAAGCAGTGGCGCCAGCACCCTGCAGAAGGTGAGCCGGCCGGGAATGGACCGCCTCAGTCGTCGCGCCGCCGGCCCCGCCGGCCGTCCTGAAGCCACTCGCGCCGGTCTTCCCGCAGTTCCTCCCGCGCATCACGGAGGTCCTCACGGCGCTCACGCCATGCCTCGCGCCGGTCGTCGCGCCAGTCGCGGCGCTGGTCGCGGGTGTCCTCCCACCACTCCCGGCCCTTCTCGCGACGACGCCTCCAGTAGCTGTTGCGGTAACGGGGGGCGTACACGTTGCGATACCAGCTGTCCCGCAGGAAGTACACGGGCGTGTCGCAGGCGTCGTAGCGACGGCAGTAGCGCCCCCAGTTGCGGGCCTGGTTCTCCGGCACCCGGAGGTAGAGCGGCGCCCGGCCGGAGTCGCGGCGGCCGGCGATCACCGGCCGGCGGTAGAGCAGGGCGTCCCGGGTCCAGTCCCGGCCACCCCACCAGGGGGTCGTGACCCGGCCGTAGTAGTTGGAATCCCCGAGCAGGAAGTTGAGCAGCTGGGCATCGGCGGGAGGCGGGGTGGCCAGCCCGGCGCCGAGGGGAATCATCAGGCTGGCCAGGAGGGGGAGGGGACGCATGGCGGAGCAGGCGGTTCAGGCCTCACCTTCCCGGGCCGGTCTTTCACCGCCATGACCGATCACCACGGAGATGTGTCCGGATGTGCCTTCGGTCCGGCCGATGAACGGGATCAGGCCCCTTCGTGGTGAACCTCGTGAGCGGGACTCGAACCGCAGAATGGTGGTGACGGTGCCTGGCGGTCGTTGCGTTCTCCAGCTGTGCCGCCCTCCCCTCGACCCCTGCCCCGCACGCCGGCGGTGACGGGGCTGCTGGAGACCCTCGCCTTCTTCCGCGACCCCGACTTCGCCCGCAGGCGCTTCGAGGCCTTCGGCAACGTGTACGAGACGACCCTGCTGGGACAGCGCACCGTCTTCCTGCGGGGGGAGCAGGCCGTCACCGATCTGTTCCGCCAGTCCGCGGCGCTGGATGGATGGTGGCCCGGCAGCGTGCGGGAACTGCTCGGACCGCTCTCCCTGGCCAACCGCAACGGCGAGGACCACCGCGCCCGCCGCCGGATCGTGGGGCAGCTCTTCACCGTCACCGCGCTGAAGCGCTACAGCCCCGCCATCGTGAAGCTGGTGGAGGAGCTGGTCGGCGACCTGCAGGCCGCTCCCGCGGACAGGCCGCTGGCTCCGGTGATGCGGCGGTTCGCCTTCCGGGTGATCGCCACCACGGTGCTGGGGCTGGGGCCCGGCGACCGGGAGGCGCTGTTCCTCGACTTCGAGACCTGGACGCGGGGGCTCTTCAGCTTCCCCGTGGGCTGGCCCGGCACCCCGCTGGCCAGGGCCCGACGGGCGCGCAGGCGGCTGCTGCGGCGGCTCGGAGCGGTGCTGCGCCAGGCCCAGGAAGCGGCGGCCCGCGGCGAGCCGCCCGCCGCCGGGGGACTCGATCTGCTCGCCGGCGGTCTCGATGAGATGGGCCTTCCCCTCAGCGACGCCGATGTCACCGAGCAACTGCTGCTGCTGCTGTTCGCCGGATACGAGACGACGGCCTCCTCCCTCAGCTGCCTGATGCTGGCCCTGCTGCAGCATCCGCCCTCGCTCGACTGGCTGCGGCACGAACTCGACCACCTGCCCTGGCCACCGGACGCGGGGGAGGCGTTGACGGCCTACGACGCGACCCGGGCACCGCGCCTCGATGCGGTGGTCCGGGAGGTGATGCGGCTCACCCCGCCGGTGGGGGGCTTCTTCCGCTTCACCCGCGAACCGATCACGGTGGAAGGCATCGGCATTCCCGCCGGCCGGGTGGTGCAGGTGAGCATCGGGGCGACCCATCGCCTCGGCCGGCCCGGCGACGATCTCGAGACCTTCCGTCCGCAGCGGCACCTGGAGGACGGCTGCAGCGCCCTGCTGCTCCCCTTCGGCGGCGGGGAGCGGGTGTGCCTGGGCAAGAGCCTCGCGGAACTGGAGATCCGGCTGCTGGCGGTGGGCCTGCTGAAGCAGCTGCGGATGACCGCGGTCCCCGGCCAGGACCTCTCCCTGGCGGTCATCCCCAGCCCCACCCCGAGGGACGGTCTGCGGGTGGACATCGCGACGCGGCAGCCCCGGAACCGCCCAGCCGGGGGCCAGGGATGCAGGCGCTAAGAATGGAATGGGCTTCGGTGAACGCCATGGTTCAGCACCGCTTGCTGCCGGGGACCGCAGGCGCCGGCGTGGCGCTGCTGCTGCCGCTGCTCCTCGCCGGCCCGGCCGAAGCGGGCAGCGCCGTGGGCGAATCGATCTGGGGTCAGGCGGCGGCCAGGGCCCAGGCCCTGCGCCATGTCCCCGCCGGCGCGACGGGGATCCGCACCCGCTGCACGGAGATCAACGTCCGGGGCGACTTCCGCTACCGCTGCACGGTGCGGTACACGGACCCCCCGGAGACACCGGAGGGGGCGCCTCCTTCCCCCTAGCGTCACGGCAGGTTCGAACACCGCCGTGCTTCCCTCCCCGGCCCTGCCCGCCCTGGTCACCGTGCTGGCCCTGGCGACCTACCAGACCACGGCGCTGCTGGTGGGCCGCGCCCGCTTCCGGCACGGCGTGAAGCCCCCCGCCAGCACCGGACCCGAGCCCTTCGAGCGGGCCCTGCGGGTGCAGCAGAACACCCTGGAGCAGCTGGTGTTCTTCCTGCCCGCCTTCTGGCTGGCCGCCCTGCTCGACAACCCGGCGGTGGCCTCCGCCCTCGGCTTCATCTGGGTGGGCGGCCGCATCGCCTACGCGGTGGGCTATCTGCAGGCGCCGGAGAAGCGCGGCCCCGGCTTCGGCATCAGCTTTCTCGCGGCGGCGGTGCTGCTGGTGATGGCTCTGGTGGGGGCGGTCCGGGCGCTGTGACGCCCCTGCAGGTCGTGTGGTTCAAGCGGGACCTGCGGGTGTCCGACCACCGGCCGCTGCTGGAGGCCAGCCGCCATGGCCCGGTGCTGCCGCTGGCGGTGATCGAACCGGAGCTGTGGCGGCAGCCGGACGCCTCCGCCCGCCAGTGGGCGTTCTGCGCCGAGAGCCTGGTGGAACTGGGCCTCGAGCTGGCCGCGCTGGGGCAGCCGCTGGTGGTGCGGCTGGGGGAGGTGGAGGAGGTGCTGGAGCGGGCCCGCCGCCGTTTCGGGATCGGCGGCCTCTGGAGCCACGAGGAAACCGGCAACGGCTGGACCTACGCCCGCGACCGGCGGGTGGCCGCCTGGGCGCGGCGGCACGGCATCGCCTGGCGGGAATTCCGCCAGTTCGGCGTGGTGCGGCGGCTGGCCAGCCGCGACGGCTGGGCCCGGCGCTGGCAGGAACTGATGGGGGAACCGGTCTCGCCGCCACCGCAGCGGCTGCCCCCCCTGGAGGGCGTGGAGCCGGGCGGGGTGCCCAGCGCCGCCGCCCTCGGCCTGGCGGCGGATCCCTGCCCCGGCCGGCAGCCCGGCGGCCGCCGCGAGGGCCTGGCCCTGCTGGAGAGCTTCCTGGGGGAGCGGGGCGCCCGTTACCACCTGGATCTCTCCAGCCCGCTCACCGCCGCGGCCGGCTGCTCCCGGCTCTCGCCACACCTGGCCTGGGGCACGGTGTCGCTGCGGGAGGTGGTGCAGGCCTGCCGCCGCCGGCGGCGGGAGCTGCGCGCGATGGACGCAGGGGGTGAGGACTCCAGCGGGTGCGGTTCCTGGCCGCGGGCCCTGCGCGGCTTCGAGGAACGTCTCCACTGGCACTGCCACTTCATCCAGAAACTGGAGTGCCAGCCCGATCTGGAGTTCCGGGAACTCCATCCGCTCACGGCGGGACTGGCCGAGAGCGATCCGGTGCGCCTGCAGGCCTGGGCCGGGGGACGCACCGGCCTGCCCTTCGTGGATGCCTGCATGCGCTCGCTGCGGGCCACCGGCTGGCTCAACTTCCGCATGCGGGCGATGCTGCTGTCGGTGGCCTGCCATCACCTCAACCTGCCCTGGCGGGACGCCGGGCTCGTGCTGGCGCGGCTGTTCGTGGATTACGAGCCCGGGATCCACTGGAGCCAGTGCCAGATGCAGGCGGGCACCACCGGCATCAACACGGTGCGGGTATACAACCCGATCAAGCAGGGGGAGGACCACGACCCCCACGGGACGTTCATCGCCCGGTGGCTGCCGGAGCTGGCGCCGCTGCCGGCGGCGCACCGGCACCGCCCCTGGAGCCTCGAGGAATGCGGCCCGCTCCTGGCCGGCGGCGGGGTGAGCCTGGACTATCCGCGACCCATCGTCGATCCGGCCGCCGCGGCCCGGCAGGCCCGCGAGCGGATCCACGCCCGGCGCCGCCTGGCGGGCTTCGCGGCGCGGGCGGACGCGATCCAGCGGCGGCACGGCTCCCGTCGCTCGGGACTGCGTCCGACGGGCCGGGGCCGTCGCTCCCGGGCCGTTCCGTCGGACGGCACCACCCTGCAGCTGGGGCTGGATCTGGGCTGAGCCAGCTTTCAGGAGCGGTGCTTCACCGAAGGAGGATCCGTGAAGGAGTGTTGCCCCAGCCACCGCGGCAGCGGAGCTGGATCTACAAAGGATTCAGAGGCCACGACCCGGGCGGTGTAGGTCCACAACCCGGCAACCGGCCCAAGGGCGTCCCACACGGGGCGCCCTTTCCATTGGTGACGAAGATGGATGCCGGCCGCCTTCCGGGATCAGGAGGCGAGCTCCGCCGGCAGGGGGCAGACCCGCTGGGCGGCCACCGCGAAGGTGGGGTTGCGGCGGGACCGGAGGGGCCAGCGGCGCAGCCACACCCGGTCGGAGAAGTGGTTGACGTTCACCACCTGGAAGGTGGCGTGGCCGCCGCCCCGGAGGGTGACGAGGGATCCGGGAGAGAGGGTCATGGACCTGTACCCGTGCGCGCCCATCCAACCGCCCCCGCGGCAAGGCATCGAGGGGCATCAGGAAAAGCTCACGGGGCTCGCCGCTCAGAGGGTGGTGGCGCCTTCCCGGAACAGGTTGCCGATGATCTCCTCGATCGGCGGGTCGCTGACTTCCAGGTCGCACACCTCGAAGTCGGTGAGCAGACGGTTCACGCTGTCGGTGAGCCGCTCGCGGGGCACCAGCAGCCGCACCTCCCGGCCGTCCTGGCCCTCCACCTCGCCGTATCCGGCAAAGCGACCGGCCGGCAGCGTCTCGCACAGCTCCAGCCGCACCTGGCGGCAGGGGGCCATGCGGCTGGTGAGCCCCTCGAGGCTGCCGTCATAGATGAGTTCCCCCTGGTGGATCAGCAGCACCCGCGGGCAGAGGGCGGTGATGTCGGCCATGTAGTGGCTGGTGAGCAGCACCGTGGCGCCGTAGCGGCGGTTGTAGTCGGCGAGGAAGCTGCGCACCCGGGCCTGGGCGTTGACGTCCAGCCCCAGGGTGGGTTCATCGAGGAACAGCACCGCGGGGCGATGCAGCAGGGCCGCCAGCAGTTCGGCCTTCATGCGCTGGCCCAGGGAGAGTTTCCGCACCGGCCGCCGCAGCTCCTCCCCGAGCTCGAGCATGTCCGCCAGTTCACCGATGCGCCGTCCCGCCTCGTGGTCATCGATGCCGTACACCGCCGCGTTCACCCGCAGGGAGTCGAGGGGCGGCAGGTCCCAGATGAGCTGCTGCTTCTGCCCCATCACCAGGGTGATCGAGCGCAGAAATCCGCCCTGCCGCCGGAACGGCACGAAACCGGCCACCTCCACCGAACCGCCGCTGGGGTGAATGAGGCCCGTGAGCATCTTGAGGGTGGTGGTCTTGCCGGCACCGTTGGGCCCCAGGAAGCCCACCACCTCCCCCGGCTCGATCGTGAAGCTCGCCCCCCGCACCGCCGTCACCTCGCGGACCCGCCGCCACAGGAAATGGCGCAGCGTTCCCGCCAGGCCCGGCGACTTCACCGCCACCCGGTAGGTCTTCGAGAGCTGGCTGGCACGGACGATCGGCATGGGGAAGGTCTCCACTCCGTACTGTGGCGATCGCCACGATGGCTTCCCGGCTCCCCATGTCGACCTCCACCCGCCTGCCGGTCACCGTGGTGACCGGGTTTCTCGGCGCCGGCAAGACCACCCTGCTGCGCCATCTGCTGCTGCGCGGCGGCCGGCGTCTGGCGGTGCTGGTGAACGAGTTCGGGGAGGTGGGCATCGACGGCCAGCTGCTGCGGGACTGCGGCTTCTGCCCCGAGGAGGAGATGGAGGGCAGGCTGGTGGAGCTCGCCAACGGCTGCCTCTGCTGCACCGTGCAGGACGACTTCCTGCCCACCATGGAGCGTCTGCTGGAGCGCTCCGCCGACCTCGACGGCATCGTGGTGGAGACCAGCGGCCTCGCCCTGCCCGAGCCCCTGCTGGCCGCCTTCCGCTGGCCCGAGATCCGCACCCGCACCCGCGTGAACGGCGTGGTGACGGTGGTGGACGGCGAATCACTGGCCGCCGGATCGGTGGTGGCGGATCCGGCCGCGATCGAGGCCCAGCGCCAGGCGGACCCCAGCCTCGACCACGCCAGCGCGATCGAGGAACTCTTCGACGAGCAGCTGGAGGTGGCGGATCTCGTGCTGGTGAGCCGCGCCGACCGGGTCGGGGCCGGGGCCCTGGCGGCGGTGTCCGAGCGGCTGGCGCCGCGGCTGCGGCCCGGCACCACCGTGCTGCCGATGCGGCGGGGAGAGGTGGATCCCGATCTGGTGCTGGGTCTGGAGAACGGCGGCTCCGGCGGGGAAGCCGGCCCGGTGCCCGCCGACGGCGACGACGACCACCCGGTGCACGACCACACCCACGTGGAGATGGTGTCCCACGCGCTGCACCTGGCGGGACGCTTCGAGCGGCGGGCCCTCGAGGCCGCCCTCGCCGATCTGATCCGCCGTCAGGGCCTGGTGCGGCTCAAGGGAAGGGTGCGGCTGGAAGGGAAGGTGAGGCCGCTGCAGATCTCCGCGGTGGGACCACGGCTGGAATGCTGGTTCGAGGAGGGCGGCGGCGACGATGGCACAGCGGACCCCGGCCTCGATCTGGTGGCCCTCGGCCTGCGGATCGACCCGGACGACCTCCGATCCAGCCTCGAGGCCGCAAGGCGCTGAGCGTGGCGGCGTTCCGCTGATCACCCCGCCTGTGCCTTTGGGTGCACCGGATC
>CAZVPB010000109.1:0-7621 GCA_964628165.1 uncultured Cyanobium sp. | reverse complement strand
GGCTCACCCGCACCCTGAGGTGGCGGCGGCGGGTGGTGGCGCTGCTGCTGGCGGGGCTGCTGGTCACCGGCGCCGTCTACCAGCAGCGGCCCCGCGCCTTCATACCCCAGGAGGACGGCGGCCAGCTGCGGGGCGTGGTGGTGCTGCCGGACGGCAACGCCCTGCCCCGCACCCAGGCGGTGATGGAGCGGGTGCGCCAGGTGATGCAGAAGGAACCGCTGATCGTGAGCGGCAACTTCTACGCGGGCCGCTCCTTCGGCGACAGCACCCCCAACAAGGGGATCTTCTTCCTGCGGCTCAAACCGATCGAGCAGCGCCCCGGCCAGGACCAGACCCCGGCCGCCCTGGCCCGGCGGCTGAACGGGGAGCTCGCCCGCACCATCGACGACGCCCTGGTGATCGTGAGCGAGGCGCCCACGGTGCGGGGCTTCGGCAGCGAGGGGGGCATCGAGTTCGACCTGCTCGACGTGAGCGGCGGCCAGCTCAGCCTGGAGGCCTTCCAGCGGGAGGCGGAGGACTTCATCGCCGCCGCCGAGGCCAGCGGCTCCTTCGAGCGGGTCGCCACCCGCTTCAGCGCCGACGCGCCGCTGCTGCGGCTCGAGCCCGACCGGCTCAAGCTCGCGGCCCTCGGCGTCGACCTCGACGAGCTGGTGGACGTGCTCGGCGCCAGCTTCGGCAGCGAATACGTGAACGACAGCTTCGAGGGGGACCAGATCCGGCGCGTGATCATCCAGCTGGACGGCGCCGACCGGCGCGGCACCGGCGACGTGCTGGCACTGCGGGTGCGCAACCGCGACGACGAGCTGGTCCCCCTCTCCCAGCTGGTGAGGGTGGAGGAGGGCCGTGGACCCACCACGATCAACCACACCCGCCTGGTGCGTTCGATCACCGTGCGGGCCGAGCCCAAGCGCGGCGTGAGCACCGGCCAGGCCCTCGAGAGCCTGCTGCAGGTGAAGAGGGAGCGGGGCAGCACCGCCATCGATCTCGAATGGGCGGGCCTGGCCCGGGAGGAAGCCCGTGCCGGCGGCGGCAACGTGCGGGTGTTTCTGCTGGCGATCGTGGTGATGCTGCTGGTGCTGGCCGGCCTCTACGAGAACTTCATCGATCCCCTGATCATCCTCGTCACCGTGCCGCTGGGGCTGCTGGGCGGTCTCACCGGCCTGGCCCTGCGCGGCCTGCCGCTCGACGTGTATGGACAGATGGGACTGCTGGTGCTGGTGAGCCTGGCGGCCAAGAACGGCATCCTGATCGTGGAGTTCGCCAACCAGCGGCTGGAGGCCGGCATGGCCCTGGAGGAGGCGATCCACGGGGCGGCGGTGGCCCGTCTGCGGCCGATCCTGCTCACGGCGATCTCCTCCCTGGCCGGCTTCCTGCCGCTGCTGTTCGCCTCCGGCGCCGGCGCCGCCAGCCGCATCAGCATCGGCACCGTGGTCTTCAGCGGTCTTCTGGTGGCCACGGTGCTGAGCCTGTTCGTGGTGCCGAGCGTGTACCGCATCGTGAAGGGCTGGGAGCTGGGCCGGCGGGGGGCCGCGGCGGCAGGATGAGGACATGGAACGCACCCACCGGCTCTGGTACGACCGCCGCGAGGCCGGCAGGGGGCTGGCGGAGCGCTTCGAGGATCTGCGGGGGCGCGCCGCCGACTGCACCCTGGTGGCCCTGCCCCGGGGCGGTGTGCCGGTGGCGGCCGAGATGGCCGTGGCGCTGGGGCTTCCCCTGGCCACCTGGGCGGTGCGCAAGCTCGCCCATCCCTCCTATCCCGAGTACGCGCTCGGGGCGGTGGCCCCCGGCGGCGTGGTGCTCTGGGACGAGCGGGATGGGGGCTTCCTGCGGCTCGGCGCGGAGCAGCGGCAGGAGCTGGTGCGGAACCAGGAGGCCGAGCTGGAGCGGCGCAGGCGGGTGTTCGGCGATCCCCCGGCGGCGGAGCTCAGGGGCCGCCACCTGATCGTCGTCGACGACGGCATCGCCACCGGCATGACCACCCGTGCCGCTCTGACTTCGCTGCGGCGATTGGAGCCGGCCTCCCTCAGCCTGGCGGTGCCGGTGGTGGACCGCCGGCTCATCCCCGAGCTGGAGGCGATCACCGACCGGCTCGAGATCCTGCGGGTGGTGGACGGCCTGCGGGCGGTGGGGGAGTGGTACGAGCACTTCGAGCAGCTCGACGACGGCGACGTGCTGAGCTGGCTGCAGCGCTGCCGCGGCTGATCGGGACCCGGAAGGGCCTCAGTTGCAGCCCTGCACCGAAATGCGGTAGCTGAAGCCGGTGGCCTCGGGGTCCTTGCTGGCGCCCACCTTGAAGTTGATCTGGCTCGTCCGCTTGCCGGGAACGGCCGGGTAGGGGCCATACATCTTGCCGGTGCCCATCGGCGGCGAGATCGTCTCCTCGAACAGCCTCATGCTGGTGCCGTCGCTGAACTTCATGTGGCCTTCCACCGGATACTTCGCCTGGGGATCCGTGGAGTCGGCGGTGAAGAAGAGCTTGTAGCGGCGATAGGAGCGGTCCACCGCGAAGTCGGTGTTCCAGTTGGTGCGACCCAGCAGCATCCGCATCGGGGCGACCGTGGGACGCTCCACCCGTTTCTTCACGATCGGATCGTCGGGATCGCCTCCGATCGGGGCGAGGAAGCGGCACACCTCCGCAGCCCGGGCACCGGGCAGAGCCGCCGTGGCGGCGAGGGCGGCCAGGAACGGCAGGGCGACGCGGCACGGGACGTCGGGGCGGAGCATGGCGACGGAGCCGGGCAAGGCCGATGATTGCATGCACGCCAGGATCCGCGGCGATGGTTCCCGCCCGCTCCAGCGAAGCTCCCGGGAGGGGCGGACGCCGCTGGTCCGCCCAGGTGAGCCGCCGCAGCGACGCCCTCGATCTGGAGCCGGGGGTCTTCACCTGGGACGACCCCGGCCGGATCGCCCGGTCGCTGCGGGACTCGGCCGAAGCCAGCACCCGCCGCCGGAGCCCCCCCTACGCGAGCGCGATGTCGATGCTGTGCTTCTACATCA
Source organism: uncultured Cyanobium sp. (assembly GCA_964628165.1). GTDB lineage: Bacteria > Cyanobacteriota > Cyanobacteriia > PCC-6307 > Cyanobiaceae > Cyanobium. The sequence goes on along the minus strand of CAZVPB010000109.1, from coordinate 4,624 downwards.
ACCGTGCAGGGGGCAATCTGAGCGAGGAACGCCGCCGGGTGCTGGAGGCGGCCAAGCGGGAGCTGAAGCGCCTGTACGGACGCGAGGGCTGAAGTGGACACATGGTGAACCCCCGGGATGGCAGATGGCTCCGGAAACCGCCGGGAGTGGTGCTGGCCTCGTCAGTCTTGATCGGACTGGCGGGAACGGCCACCGCGACCCTCTCCGCCCAGCTGAGACTCGCATCCTCCGACCCGGCGGAGGTGAGCGTCCCGTGGGTTCTCGACCCCTTGTCCCGATCTGCGCCGCCGAAAGGGCTCGACCAGCAGGCGCTGCAGGCGGCGTTGGAGGAATCCTTCCAGGAGCCCGATCCTCAATAACCACGCCTGACACGCGCCGTGGTCGTGATGCAGGACGGCATCGCAGTGAAGGAGAACCTGCTGGCCCTGAACGTCTGGGGGGAACGCCGCCTGCTGCCCGAGGGCTGGGTGGAGCACGCCACCAGACCCACCCCCGGCTCCGTTCAGAAGTACGGAGCCCACTGGGCCTCAACCGCGGTGGCCGCTACCCCGACATCCCCAGCGATGCCTTCCATGCCAGGGGGTTCGGTGGCCAGCTGGAGCTGGTCGTTCCTTCCCGCAGCACGGTGATCGTACGGCTGGGCCAGACGCCCGGCCACGGATTCGATGTGAACGCCTTCGCGGGGAGCGTTCTGAAGGCCCTGGGAATCAGCGGGCCCACGGCGTGCCTCGGGCAACACCTGGTGGATACCGGGGTCGGAGGTGCAGAGCCGAAGGATTCACGACCGATTGCAAAGCTCTCCCCATGATGGAGCCATAGCCATTGGACACTGACAGGAAGACACTGCGGCAAGCCTTTGAGCAGTCAGATTCCATCATTGGAAACACCTGCCTTCGTGCAGCAGGTCCGCTGGATTCTCGACCCCGTTGCCTATCTGCGTGACTGCTTCAGGGGGGACACCCGTGTCATTCGCACCCGTTTCTCTCCAGCCTTTCACGATGAGGTGATCCTCACCGATCACCCCGAGATCGTCGCCGCCTGTGAGACCAGTCGCTGCGTGAGCGCACCGGGAGAGCTCAATGCAGTCGTCTCGCAGATCCTCGGACCCCACTCCCTCCTGCTGCAGAGCGGCCAGGAGCATCGGCGCCGGCGGAAGCTTCTCTCGCCTCCCCTTCATGGCGAGCGGCTGAGAAGCTATGGCTCGGACATTGCCTCCATCACCGTTGAGGCCATGGATGAACTAACCGACGGACAGGTTTTCTCGGCTCGGGAGAGGATGCAGGCCATCAGCCTCAGGGTCATCCTCAGGGTGGTGTTCGGCCTTCGCAAAGGGCATGTCTATGAGGAGCTCGAACGACTGCTGGCCGAGAGATCGGACCTGCGGGCCGGCATCCTCGGGGCCCTGACCCTCTTCTCGCCGCTGATGCGCAGCGACCTCGGAGAATGGAGCCCCGGGGGAAGAATCAGCAGAAACGATGCCCGGACCAGGGCCATGCTCACCGATCTGATCAGCACGAAGAGACAGGAGCTGGCCAATGGGGCCGAGGCAGACGATGTCCTCTCCCTGCTGATCACAGCGACCGACGAAAACGGGAAAGGGCTTGATGATGAGGAGATCGAGGATGAATTGCTGACCCTGCTCTTCGCAGGCCACGAAACCACGGCCACCGCCCTCACCTGGGCTCTCTACTGGATCTGCCACCTCCCCGATGTGGAGCAGAGGCTCCAGGCGGAACTGGATTTCCTCGAAGGAGCTTCGGAGTTCCAGGCGATGGGGCAGTGCCGATATCTCGATGCCCTATGCCGAGAGACCCTGCGCATCCATCCCGTCGCGATGCTTCAGTTTCCACGTCGCGTTGAAGCGGAGCTGGTGGTCATGGATCTTCACTTCAAACCTGGAGACATCATCCTTGGCTCGATCCTGGGAATACACCATCGCAAGGAGATCTATCGAGACCCTGAGCGATTCAACCCCGATCGCTTTCTCGAGAGAGAATTCAGCTCGACCGAGTTCATGCCGTTCGGAGGGGGAGCCCGGCGATGCATCGGCGATGCGCTGGCACTGTTCGAAATGAAACTCGTGCTCACATCGATCTTCCGGAACTGGTCGCTGGCCAAGGAGGACAGACGACCGGTGTCTCCTCGTCGCCGGGGGATCACGCTGGCCCCTTCGCGGCCGGTGAGACTGCGCTGCCGCAGGAGACACGTTTCAGTCTGATGCCTCCTTTTCAAGGTGCAGGACGCCGACCCTCGGGATGCGACCCGTTGAAGGAAGAGCCGTCGGAAGGGGTGGGCCGCAGCTGCCTCCTTCTCCGCCTGTCACGATGGAGGGATGCCAGAGCGTGAAAACGACCGCCAGCCGTTCGCCGTTCCCGGCGCCCTGGTGCTTGCGGGCATGGTGTCGCTCGGGATCATCGCCGTCGTTGTGGCGCTGGCGGCCAGTTTCCGTGTCCTCGGACCTGCCGGCGCCTGAAGGGTGCCCGCCCGGGCGCCGTGGACGCCGGAAGATGCCGGAGACTGCCAGGAGGAACATGAACAGCCGGGTCGGCCGAGCCGCCTGACCCCTGCCTGCGGACCGTGCTGCTCTCCGCCTCGCAACCGATCTGGTCGCTGCCCCTGGAGGAGGTGGAGGCGACCCTCCGGACCGGGCCCGAGGGCCTCGGCCAGGTGGAAGCGGAGAGAAGGCTGCGGCACTTCGGCCCCAACCGGCTGCCGACACCGCGGCGGCGGCCCCTGGCGCTGCGCCTGATCGATCAGATGGTGCACTTCATGGCCCTGCTGCTGTGGGTGGCCGGCGGGCTGGCCTTCATTGCCGGCACACCCGAGCTGGGCTGGGCGATCTGGGCGGTGGTGCTGATCAACGGCCTGTTCTCCTTCTGGCAGGAGTTCCAGGCGGAGCGCACCCTCGCCAGCCTCACCCGCTCGCTGCCGCAGGACGTGCAGGTGTGGCGCGACGGGAGGCTGCAGGTGCGGCCGGCCGCTGACCTCGTCGCCGGAGACCGGGTGCTGCTCGAGGAGGGGGAGCGGGTGCCGGCCGACTGCCGCCTCTCCAGCAGCCATGGCCTCAGCGTGGACCTCTCGGTGCTCACCGGCGAGTCGCTGCCGGTGGCGCGTCAGGCCGTCGACCTTCCCGGCGGTGCGGCGGCTCCCGCCATGGCCACCAGCGAGCGCCCCAATCTGCTGCTGGCGGGCAGCACGATCGCCACCGGCCGGGGCGAGGCCTTCGTCTACGCCACCGCCTCCGAGACGGAGTTCGGCCAGGTGGCCCACCTCACCGCCTCCACCCGCAGAGGGGCGAGCACCCTGGAGGTGCATGTGGCCCGCATCGTGCAGACGGTGAGCGCGATCGCCGTCGCGATGGGGCTGCTGTCCTTCGCCCTGAACGTGCTCTTCGTGGGGATGACCCCCCTCGAGAGCCTGGTCTTCGCCATCGGCATCATCGTGGCCAACGTGCCCGAGGGGCTGCTGCCCACGGTGTCGCTGGCCCTGGCGATGAGCGTGCAGCGGATGGCCCGGCGCAACGCCCTGGTGCGGAGGCTCTCGGCGGTGGAGACGCTGGGGTCGGTGAGCGTGATCTGCAGCGACAAGACCGGCACCCTCACCTGCAACCGCATGGAGGTGGAAGGCACCTGGCTGGCGGCCGGCACCCCGGAACTGAAGGATCTGCTGATCGCCGCCGCCGCCCTGTGCAGCAATGCCCGCCTCGACGGCCAGGGGGCGGTGGGCGACCCCACCGAGAGCGCCATGCTGCGGGCGGCGCTGGCGGCCGGCATGGATCCGGCCGGACTGCAGCGCCGTCACCGCCGCCGCCACGAGATCCCCTTCGATTCCCACCGCCGGCGGATGACGGTGCTGGTGGACTGGCCCATGCAGGAGGAGGGTCCCTGCCCCCAGCCGCCCCTGCCGCTGGAGGAGGGCCTGGTGATCACCAAGGGGGCGCCGCTCGAACTGCTGCAGGCCTGCGACACCTTCGTCACTTCGGCGGGCTGCGCCCCGCTCGACGCAGCGCGTCGGCGGGAGGTTCTCGAGGCCAACGACGCGATGGCCGGCCGCGGCTTCCGGGTGATCGCGGTGGCGCTGCGGTCCGGCACGGGGGTGGCGGGCGAGGCGGCGGAGGCGGACGACTCGGGGGCACAGATGGAGGCGGGGCAGTCCTTCCTGGGGCTGATCGGGCTCTACGACCCTCCCCGCCCGGAGGTGGCGGCGGCCCTGCGCGTCTGCCGCGAGGCGGGCATCAAGGTCACGATGGTGACCGGCGACTACGGCCTCACCGCCCAGGCGATCGCGCTCCAGATCGGCCTGCTGGAATCGCCTCAGCCCAACGGCCACCTGCGCACCGCCGGTGCTGATCCGGTGCGGGTGATCGAGGGCACCACCCTCGCCCAGATCAGCGATGTGCACCTGCGGCAGTTGCTGAAGTACCGGCATCGCCTGGTGTTCGCCCGCATGGCGCCGGAGCAGAAGCTGCGGCTGGTGCAGGCCTACCGGGCCCTGCGCGAGGTGGTGGCCGTGACCGGGGATGGCGTCAATGACGCCCCCGCTTTGCGGGCCGCCGACGTGGGCCTGGCGATGGGGATCAGCGGCACGGATGTGGCCCGTGAAGCGGCCGACATCGTGCTCATGG
>CAZVPB010000108.1:0-7741 GCA_964628165.1 uncultured Cyanobium sp. | reverse complement strand
ATGCCGTCGAAGAGATCCTGCGCCGTCAGGCCGGTGCGTTCCGGATCGCCGAAGCGGGCCGGTTCGGGCAGGCCGGGGATCGGGTTCAGCGTGCTGGTCATGACCGCGGCAGGTGGTCGGGCTTGCCTCCACCCTTGCCAGGGCGGGATTAAGGAAAGCTCAACGCCCGCGGCCGCGTCCCATCTCTTCACACCCCACCCACCTCCCAGCCATGGGCCAGGCCGATGAGCATCGGCTCGGAACAGGCCGGCCCCACCAGGGCCATGCCCCAGGGCTGCGCGCCGATCCGACCGATCGGCACCGTGATGGCGGGGTAGCCGGCCTTGTTCACGATGGCTTCGGCCGACCAGCCCGGGAACAGCAGGGCGTCGAGGCGGTGGCGCCGCAGGGCGGCATCGAGGCCAAGGCGGCGGGCCAGCCACAGGTCGCGGGCGCGGTCGGCCTCGTAGCGGGCCCGGTCGACGACCGGATCCATCTCATCGGAGATGTCGAGCTGCACCTGGCCATAGGGGATGGCGCGGCTGCGGTGGTCAAGGTTGAACTGGCGCAGCTCCGCCAGCGACCGCACCGGCGCGGCCGGTCCGAGGCTCCGCAGCCAGGCCTCGAAGTCGCGCTTCATGCCGTACTTCAGCACCACCGAGCAGTCCTGGTCCTGTCCCTTGCGGTCGCGGGCGCCGGAGCAGGCGGGAAACTTCAGCACGTTCTCCTCCGGCCTTCGTGTGATCACGCTGGGCAGGTCCGCGTCACGCACCACCACCGCCCCCAGCTGCCGCAGCCGGCGGATCGCCGCCTCGATCAGGTCGCGGCGGTGGGGATCAAGACCGCCGCTGGGGGCCACGTCCCCCGGCAGCCGCAGCGGTTCGAGAAACCAGGCGGTGGGCACGCCGATCCGGCGTCCCCGGAGCCCGTCGCGGCGCAGCGCCTCGCGGTAGCTGCCGCTCGGCGAGACGGGGCAGACGAGGGTGGCGGGATCGTGGGGATCGAAGCCCTCCATCGCCCCCAGCAGTGCGGCCGCCCCCGCCACGCCGCGGGCCATCGGGCCGGCGGTGTCCTGGTCGCGGGTGATCGGGATCACCCCATGGCGGCTGATGCGCCCCACGGTGGGCTTGATGCCCACCAGGCCGTTGCGGATGGAGGGGATCTGGATCGAGCCTGAGGTCTCCGCCCCCACGCTCGCGGGCCACAGTCCCGCCGCGGTGCCCGTGCCGGAACTGGAGCCGCCCGGATCCGCCAGGGCCCGGCCGTCGACGAAGCCGGTGCGACGATCGGGGCGCGGGTCGTGGGGCGGCAGGCTGTGGCCGGCGAGAGCATTGAAGCCGTTCGGCATCGTGTCGCTCACCCAGTTGCCCAGCTCGGTGAGGGTGGTCTTGGCCACGATCACGGCGCCGGCGGCCCGCAGCCGGCGCACAAGCGTCGCCTCCTGCGGCGGCCGGAGATTCCGGAAGGCCAGCGCGCCACCGGTGGTGGGCATGGAGCGGGTGTGGATCACGTCCTTGAGGGCCACCGGAATGCCGTGCAGCGGGCCGCGGACCAGCCCCGCCGCCCGTTCAGCATCGAGGGCCCGGGCGGCGGCCAGCGCCCCCTCGCGGTCGACGGCGAGCAAGGCCCGCAGCCGACGGCCCTCGGCCTCGATCCGCGCCAGCGAACGGCGCACCAGCTCCTCGGCGCTGAGTCGGCCGGCCGCCATGGCGGTCTGGAGTTCGGTGATGGAGGCCACCGACGCCGCTGTGGGCTCCGCCCGCAGCGGCAGGGCGGCGAGGACCGCCAGGCCGAGGCAACCCCGCACCAGGCGCCAGCCCCGTCTCCTGCCCCTCACGGCTGTCTGGCCACTTCTTCCAGCAGCCGCAGGGTGAGGTAGAGGCGGGCAGGGATGGTCTCCAGATCCATCCATTCGTCGGGGGAGTGCAGCCGGTCCCCCACCACCCCCAGTCCCTCGAGCACGGCCGGCCCCTCGCCTTCCGGGTCGTAGGCGAAGCCGGCGTCGGTGCCGAAGCCCATGGCGATGGGCTCCAGCTCGCGGCCGATCTCGCCGTAGATGGCGGCCGCCAGCGCCGCGAGCTGGGTGGTGGCGGCGTTGGGGGGCAGCGGCGGCCGCTGCGGGTTGAGCGCCAGGCTGGTGGTGGTGCCTTCCACGAAGGTCCGGCCGATGCGCCGCTGCGCCTCGCGCCGCACCCGCTCCACCTCGCCGGGCCGGGTCATGCGCATGTCGGCGGTGGCGCGGGCCCGATCGGGAATGCGGTTCTTGGCGTCACCGGCCTGCAGCACCGTCCAGTTCACGGTGGTGCCCCGGGCCGGATCGCCCAGATCCTCCAGCGGCAGCATCTGGTGGGGCAGCTCCACGGCGGCGTTGCGGCCCTGCTCCGGTGCGGCGCCGGCATGGGACGACCTGCCCTTCACCTCCAGCTCCAGGTAGGCGATGCCCTTGGTGGAGCCGATCACCGCCCCCCGCCGTGGCGGCGGCTCGTAGGAGAGCACCACGTCGTGCTCACTGGCCAGGCGGCGGATCAGATCGCGCGATCCCACCGAGCTGATCTCCTCGTCGGGATTGAACATCACCGTGATCCGCCCGTAGTCGCGGAAGCCCCGCTGCCGGGCGATCTCCAGCGCCTGCAGGATCATCGCCACGCCGCCCTTGGCATCGGCGACGCCGGGACCGTAGGCCCTTTCGGCATCCACCCGGAACGGACGGCGGGCGGCCTCCCCCTCGGGGAAGACGGTGTCCATGTGGATCATCATCAGGATCCTGACCTGACCCTCGCCCCGCAGCCGGCCCACCACGGTGGTGCCCACCGAGGGGGTGGCCGGCAGACGCTCCACCCTTGCCCCCAGTTGCTCGAGACGGCCAGCGAGGTGGTCCGCCAGCCGGGCCAGACCTTCGCGGTTGCGGCTGCCGCTGTCGATCGACACGAGGGCTTCGAGTTCCTCCAGGAAGGCCTGCCGCTGTTGACGGGCCCGCTCGAGGAGCCCGTTGTTGGCGATCACCACCGCAGAGGGGGTGGCCGGTGCAGCCAGCGCCGGCGCGAACGGGGCGATCGGCGTGAGGAAGGCAGCGCCGGCCAGCACAGGTGCAGCGAGGGCGACCGCGAGGGAGCGTTCGGGTCGAATCCTCGCCATCAGCATCGATTCACGGATTCATTGTTCATGCTGAACGTAGCTAAAGGGCTGATGCGCTCCCGAGCTCGAGGCGGCGGGGTGGTCGCCTTAACCCCGCCTTGAAGGGCTGTGGCGCACAATCCCTTCATCAGCCCGCTCCATGGACGACCCGGCCTCGCTGCTGCCTGCCGCGGTGCCGCCCGCGACGCTGCTGCCGGAGCTCCTCGAGCTGCGGCGGGCCATGGAGCGGATCGAGGCGGAGGAGGCGGACAGCCTGGCGGGCATCGACTCCCGCTACCTCGCCAGCGCCCGCAACCTGCTCCACTTCATCGCCTTCCACTGCGCAGCGCCGCCGCGGCTCGCCAAGCGGCTGCGGGAGCGGGGCCTCTCCTCCCTGGCGGGCTGCGATGCCTATCTGATGGCGGAACTCGATGCGGTGATCGACGTACTGGTGCAGCTGGAGGGCGGCGCCGCGCCGCCACCGGCCACACCACCGGTGCCGCCTCCCGTGGCGGGGCGGCACGAGGGGCGGGACCGCATCCGCCTGCACCGCAAGCGCCTCTTCGGCACGGCGGCGGAAACCCTCGGCGCCACGATCATGGTGACCCTGCCGAGCGATGCAGCCGACGATCCCATCCTCATCCCGGAGCTGATGCAGGCGGGCATGACCATCGCCCGCACGGTCCGGCGGTGTGGGCGCGTTTCGTGGAGCGGGTGCGCCATGCCGAGCAGGAGCTGGGGCGGCCCTGCCGGATCGCGATGGACCTGGCCGGGCCCAAGCTGCGCACCGGCGCCCTGCCGCCCCTGCCGGGGGTGATCCGGGCCCGGCCCCGCCGCGACCGGCTCGGCCGGCTGGTGGAACCGGCGCGGATCCGCGCCACTCCTGCCACCACGGCGACGCCGTTGCCGCAGGAGTTCACCGCACTGCCGATCCGCCCCGAAGGCTGGCGGCAGCTCACGGCGGGCGACCGCCTGCGCGGCCGCGACGCCTCCGGCCGATGGCGCCACCTGCGGGTGGAGGCGGTGGACACCGAGGGGCTGTGGCTGAGCAGCCCGGAGAACTGCCGCTTCACCTCCGGCCTCGCCTTTGCTCCGGCCCAGGGTCCCGGGGCGCTGGCGGTGGCCGATCTGCCCGAGGCGCCGGGGGAACTGCTGCTGCGCCCCGGCGACCGGCTGCGGCTCACGGCCACCCCGATGGCCCGAGCCACCGCACAAGGCGGGGAAGGTCCCGACAGCGCTCCGCCGGCGATTCCCTGCACCCTGCCGGAGGTGTTCGCCGATCTGCACTGCGGCGAGCGGATCCTCTTCGACGACGGCCGCATCGGCGGGGTGATCCGGGCGGTCGGCCCCGAGGAGGTGGAGGTGGAGATCATCCAGGCCCGCCCCCGCGGCTCGCGGCTGCGGGCCGACAAGGGGATCAACCTGCCGGACAGTGATCTCCACACCCCAGCCCTCACCGCCAGGGACGTGGAGGACCTGGCCTTCGCCACCGCCCACGCCGACATCGTCAGCTACTCCTTCGTGAACCGGGAAGAGGACGTGGCGGCGCTGCAGCGGGAACTGCGGCGCCTCGGCCGCGAGGACCTGGGGGTGGTGCTGAAGATCGAGACGCGGCGGGCCTTCCTGCAGCTGCCGCGGCTGCTGCTGGCGGCGATGCGGCACCCCGCGCCGCTGGGGGTGATGATCGCCCGCGGCGACCTGGCGATCGAGTGCGGCTGGGATGCGCTGGCGGAGATCCAGGAGGAGATCCTGCGCACCTGCGAGGCCGCCCACGTGCCCTGCATCTGGGCCACCCAGGTGCTCGATGAGATGGCCCGCCACGGCACCCCCACCCGGGCCGAGATCACCGACGCGGCCGCCGGTGCCCGGGCGGAGGCGCTGATGCTCAACAAGGGTCCCAACATCACCGCCACGGTGCGTACGCTGCGGCGGATCGTGCGGCGGGCCCATCACGTACCCCTCCAGGTCTGTCACCGCTTCCAGGACCGCCCCGGCCCGTGATCCCCGCTGGATCGAGCGGCTCATGCCCGTGTGGGGCTGGTTCTACCGGCACTACTTCCGGGTCGAGACCGGCGGCTGGCAGCACGTGCCGACCAGCGGCCAGATGCTGTTCGTGGGGTCCCACAGCGGCGGGCTGGCCTGCCCCGACCTGCCGATGTTCCTCTACGACTGGTTCCGGCGTTTCGGCACCGAGCGAACGGTGTACGGCCTCGCCCATGCCCACGTGTGGCAGGCCTACCGGCCCCTGGCCGAACTGGCGGCGCGGGTGGGGGCAGTGCCGTTCCACGGCCGCCGCGCCCTGGCCCTGCTGGAGGAGGGCGCCAGCCTGCTCGTCTACCCCGGCGGCGGCCAGGATGCCTTCCGGCCCCACCGGCTGCGCCACCGCATCCATTTCCACGGCCGCACAGGCTTCCTGCGGCTGGCCATCTGGCACGGCCTGCCGATCGTGCCCCTCATCTCGTGGGGCAGCCACGACACCCTGGTCGTGCTCGAAGACCTCTACCCGCTCGCCCGGGGGCTGCACGAGCGGGGCATGCCCTGGCTGCTGGGGCTCGATCCGGAGGTGATGCCGCTGTGGCTGGGGCTGCCCTGGGGCCTCGCCCTGGGCCCCCTGCCCAACCTGCCGCTGCCGGTGAAGATCCACACGCGGGTGGGGGCGCCGATCCACCTGAGCCGCAGCGGGCACGCCGCCAGCCGCGACCGCGCCTACGTGCGCGACTGCTACGACCTGGTGGTGGAACGCATGCAGGCCGACCTCGATGCGCTGCGCCAGGAGGTGGGCTGATCCCATGGGTTCGCTCTGGATCGCCAACACCATCACCGACCTGATCCAGGGGGACGTGCGGGAACATCTGCCGCTGGAGTCCATCCCCCTGGCCGGGGATGTGCTCGGGCTGGGCACCACCTCCAGCACCGACAACGGGGAGCTGATCTTCCAGCACCAGCCCCGGCTGGAACGCACGAGGATCCTGAAGTGCCGCTCCCAGGATGGCGGGCTGGAGACACCGGAGGCCGGAGGAGGCGACAGCCACTTCCCCTACGTCTGCTTCAGCGACGACGTGGCCGGGATCCGTTGCCCGGTCGATGCCGCTCTGCTCGGGAGGGATCCCCGGGAAGATCTGCAGGAGCAGATCGGCCGGCTGATCAGACTTCTGAGGAACCGGCAGGATCTTCCCGCCGCCCCCATCTACGGGGTGAGGCTGGTGGCCGGCTGGCACCGTCTGGTGATCACGGTGGCCTCGAAACTCTGCATGTGGCAGCGGCGACGCAACCCTTCACCGCAGGACCAGGCCCCCGCGACGGAGAACATCTATGCCACCCTCAAGCATCATCTGCTGGCCCCGCGCGGAACGGCCGCTCCTCCTGAGATTCCCTGGCTCGGCGACTCGCTGGAATGGGAGTGCTGCGGCTTCTGGGACAGCGACCCCCTCCAGGGTCGCGTCACCGTGCCGGTGAAGGGAGCGAACCTGCACATCCACGGCATCAGCACCGATCTCCGCTTCGGTGGCCATCTTCACCATGAACACCCTCTCACCGAGCTTGTCGAACTGAAACGGCTGACGCTCTATCCGCTCACCGGGATTCACCTGATGGGCAGCGACCTCGCGGTGGAGGAGGTGCGCTGTGAAGACAGCCGGATCCGTTTCAGCATCGTCAATCTCGGTTCCCTGGATGTGGAGAACGTGGGGGTCGCGGTGGTGATCGATGACCGCTACTCCGGCCACCGCTACCTGCGGCTGCCGTGGCTGTCCGCCGGCGAACGGCAGGACTTCGACCTCGCTCTGGAGCTGCCGCCGGGCCGCCACGTCGTGGAGGTGATCGCGGACCCGGAGCGCGATGTGCTCGAACCCGAGTCCCAGCGGGCCAACAACCGGCGGCGCCTGGTCGTCCGCATGTGAACGCCGCCGGAGCGGGCGGGGCTGGCTGGAGTTGCCGGTCAGGCTCCTGCGGCGGCTCCGGATTCCTCCTCCTGTCCAGTCTCCTGGGCCTGGACCTCCTGAACCGGAGGTTCCTGGACTAGCGGTTCACGGTCCTGCAGGGAAGGCAGGCTGCGGGTGAGCTCCATCACCTGCTCGCGCACCCGGTTGCGGAAGGCCTCCACCGCATCGGCGGGAAGCACCGGATAGGAGGTGGGATCGCTGCACCCCTCGCCCCGCCTCAGTCGGCCGCCGGCTCGGCGATCTCGAGCAAGCGGTTGGCGCCGGGCCCGAGCACGATCTGGATCGCGCCCGACGGCCACTGCACGCGCACCTCGTCCACGCGGTCGGCGTCGCCCAGTCCGAAATAGAGCGGCGCCAGGCTTTGCGAGAGGTAGCCGGACTTGCCGTCCAGCACCTGCGTGTAGGTGTGGCCGCCCGCCTGCACGCTGACGCGGGCGCCCAGGCCGGCCCGGTTGGACCGGGTGCCGCTCAACGCGACCTTGAGCCAGTTCAGATCGCGCCCGGACTGCGCCAGGTCGCTGATCAGCACCTGCGGCACGTCGTTGAACTCGTTGGTCACGATGTCGAGGTCGCCGTCGTCGTCCAGGTCGAAAATCGCCGAGGACCGGCTGCCCAGCGCGCCCCAGGCCTGCACTTGCCGGTTCTCCGCGCCGGCGCAGAGCTTGTGGCCGGCATCCTCGCCCGGGCAGTCGAGGTCGAACCAGGGC
>CAZVPB010000107.1:0-7822 GCA_964628165.1 uncultured Cyanobium sp. | reverse complement strand
GTGAAGTTCAGCCGCTCGGTGCCGTCCTTCTTGGTGCTCACGTAGCCGCAGGCGCGCACGAGGTCGCTCTTGCTGGCATCGCCCATTTCCTTGACCTTGGCGAGCAGATCAGCGCCGGTGAGCATGATGCGAGGAAATCGAAGTTCTCAACCACGTTATCGCGCCGCGTTTCCCTTGCCAGGGTTGCGGGGATATTCGTGCGGAATTCCCGAAGAGGTGGAGGAAAGGGAACCTTCGCGGGCGGAGGATGGTGAACGAGGGCGTTGCCGCCGGGGAGCGTGCCGCAGGTCGGAGAGATCGACGATCAGGAAATAGCGGGCGTCTCAGCCCAGCACCCACCCCAGGATGTGGCGCAGCTGGCCCAGGATTCCCTCTCCACTGATCACCTCGCCGGCCACGGCCGCCAGGAACCCCAGCATCGCCACCCGCCCGTTGAGCCGTTCCACGCCGGCGAGGGCGGTGATGTTCCAGGGACGGGCGGTGGTGAGCCCCTCACCGAATCTCTCGATCGGCATCACCACGGTTTTCGTGTCGTCGGCCATCGTCCTCGGGGCTGGGGCGCCGCGCACCCTAGGGCCGGGGAGCCCACCCTCCGGCGGCAGGGTCCGTTCACGAGAATCCTCACCATGAACCTCCATGCCGACCTGCACCAGCCGGTGGTGCTCGACACCCGCAGCCTGCCGTGGACGGCTTCTCCGATGGCCGGGGTGGAACGCCGCATGCTCGACCGCCGGGGGGCTGAAGTGGCCCGCGCCACCTCGATCGTCCGTTATGCCCCAGGCAGCCGCTTCGAGCGCCACAGCCATGGCGGCGGCGAGGAGATCCTCGTGCTCGAGGGCGTCTTCTCCGACGAACTCGGGAACTACCCGGCGGGCACCTATCTGCGCAACCCGACCGGCTCGGCCCATGCCCCCTTCAGCGAGGCCGGCTGCACGATCCTGGTGAAACTGCATCAGATGCATCCGGGCGACCGGCAGCGCGTCGTGGTCGACACGCGCTCCGCCTCCTGGCGGCCGGGCCTGGTGCCGGGCCTGGCGGTGCTGCCGCTGCACGGCTGGGGATCGGAGCAGGTGGCGCTGGTGCGCTGGGCGCCCGGCACCCTCTTCCCCTCCCATGGCCATCCCGGCGGGGAGGAGATCTTCGTGCTGGAAGGGGTGTTCGCCGACGAAGGCGGCGCCTATCCGGCCGGCTGCTGGCTGCGGCATCCCCCCGGCAGCATCCACCGTCCCTGGAGCGGGGAAGGCTGCACGATCTGGGTCAAGACCGGTCACCTTCCCCGCACGATCGGCCCGGACGGCTCGGAGGCCTGAACGAAGGACTGCGCGGCTCAGCGGCGGGTGTGGTCGTAGGGGCGGTACCGGAAACGGGGCTCCAGTCCCCAGCGGAGCGCCGCGGCGCCGGTGAGCCCGGCCACGGCCGACAGCAGCAGCGGCACGCCGCGGCTCCAGCGCAGGCCATCGGGCAGCAGCGCCGCCAGCGCCACGGCCACCACGGCCAGAGCCACGCCGAGACCCTGGAGGCGCCGGATGGTGCGGAGGGCGCCCCGGCAGCTGCTGCAGAGGCGTGTGTGCTGGTGATAGCGGTCGAGCAGGGCCTCGCCGCGCGGCAGGGGCATCTCCCCAGCGGCGGCATCGACCGGGCGATCCTGCCCCCCTCCGAGCAGATGGGCCCAGTCGGGACCACCCCACCGATCCAGCCAGCGGCGGAAGGCGATCACCAGCCGATCGGCACTGGTGGGCAGCCGGTAGGCGGCCTGCCAGCCGTCGGCTTCGCCCCGCCGTCGGCGCGCCGCCAGTTCCCGTTCCTGCAGATGAAGCAGCACGGCATCACCGTCGAGCACCTCGTTGCGGTTGCTCACGTGGTCCCACCAGCGCGGCACCAGCCGCTGGCGCCAGCGGGCGAAATCGCGGGGGAACTGGGCCACGATCCGGGAACGGCCCGGAGCCACCGGCAGGCAGTAGGTCACCAGGGCCATGCGCCCCCCCCGCGCCAGATCGAAGCTGTACTCCAGCAGACACGGGGGCTGGAAGCGGATGGTCACCGCCATGGCGGGCGAGTCGAGCCGGGCGACCAGGGAATCCCGCCCCTCCGCCTCCATGCGGATCGGGAGCGGGAGGGCGCGACGGCGGTCGCCCTGCACGCCATGGTGCGCGAAGGGAACGTGGGCGGGATCCGCCACGTTCTCCACCAGCGTGGTCCAGTCGTAGGGAAGGTCCCGCACCAGCGACGACCACACGAAGCCGGCCGCCGCGTCCACCCGTTCGGAGAGGGGCAGGGGCGTGGTGGAGGCACGCCCGGCACTGGCGGCATCGGGCCAGATCCACAGCAACCCCTGATCCTCCCGGCAGGGGAGGGGGGTGGCGCAGAATTGCCCTGACCGCTCCCCGGGGAGTTCGGCAGGGTCGGCCTGGGGGATGCGACGGCAGAGACCGTTCCCGTCGAACTGCCAGCCGTGGTAGCTGCACATCAACCGGCCCGTTCCGGGGTCCACCCGCCCTTCGCTCAGCGGGGCGAGGCGGTGGGGACACACGTCGAGGAACACCCGGAAGGGCTCGGCAGGGTCTCTGCCGGCCCCGGGCTTCCAGATCACGAACCGGAGTCCCAGCAGTTCCACCGCCGTGGGGCGGCCTGGATCGAGATCCTCGAGGGGCGTGACGGGATACCAGTGGGGCAGGAAATCGAACCGCTCCGGCGGCGTCTCCCGAATCATCCGCTCAACCATCGTCATGGCCGCCACTCCGGCAGGGGAATGCCCCCTCCACTCTGGTCGCAGCGCTCCTGCCGCGGTGGTGGGTCACCCACCTGGCCCCCCGCGGTCGAAGTCCGTGGCGTCTAACTTGACTGCCCTGACAGCAGCGGCGTTGCCGGAGCACCATGGGCGTCGCCTACCCCCGCAAATTCAAGGATTCCATGAGCGCCCGCGACATCATGGGGCGGGTCGTTCATGAACGGGACGTTCATCTCGTCACCCTGAACCGCTACCGCTTCAACGAGCAGAGAAGCTGCAGGGATCTCACCGATCTGATCGAGCGTCTCGACGGCGAGCCGGCCGATCTGGTGGGTGATCTCTCCCGCCACGTCGCCGATGAATCGCGCCATGCGATGTGGCTCACGGATCTGCTGATCGAGATCGGGGCCGAGGTGGGCACCCCGCCCGGTCTCTCCTACATCGACGCCTTCGAGCGCCTGCTCGGCACCGATTCCGCTCGGGAACCCCAGCAGAAGGAGGACTTCGTCATCGCGGCGCTGGCCGCCATCAACGTCACCGAGAAACGGGGGTGCGAGTACTTCTCGGCCCACCTCCACGCGCTCGAGCAGGCCGAACCCACCGCCGAGAACCGGAAGATCCGCGACACGATCGCCCGCATCCTCCCCGAGGAGGCCGCCCATGTGCGCTGGGGAACCCGCAGGCTGGCGGCCATCGCCCGGCAGAGTCCCGTCCACCGGCAGAAGGTGGAACAGGCCAAGGCCAAGCACGCCGCCATCGAGCAGGCCGCCTACGAGACCGGCATGGACATCACCATGGGGGCGGAGCTGCGGCGGGTCGGCCGTCTGATGGAGATCGCCGCCACCCTGCCGGTGCTGGAGCGGCCGCGATACCTGATGGAACACCTGCCCGCGGCCCTGCTCGATCCCAGGCTGCAGCTCTTCCGGGTCGAGGCGGCCCGCAAGGCCTGGCAGCGAGACCCCGAGCGGTTCGTCAACCAGTTCCTGCCCGTGTTCTTCAACCAGGCGCCCGCCTCCTGAACGTTTCCCGCCAGGGCCTGCTGCAGGCCATCCTGCTGCGCAGCGGCGAACACCTGCTGCTGGTGGGATGCGCCCTCGCCCTGGCCCTGCTGATCAGTCTGCCGCTGGGGTTGTGGATCCAGCGACGGCCGGCCTGGACGGGGCCGGTGATGGGCCTGGCCAACGGCATCCAGACGATCCCGAGCCTGGCGATCTTCGGCCTGCTGCTCACCGTTCCCCTGCTGGGGGGCATCGGTCGCACCCCGGCGGTCGTCGCCCTCACCCTCTATGCCCTGCTGCCGATCCTGCGGGGGATCCTCACCGGCCTGCGCCAGGTGCCGGCGGGGCTGAGGGAAGCGGGGCGGGCCCTGGGTCTGAGCCGCCGGCAGGTGCTGCTGCACGTGGAGCTGCCCCTGGCCACCCCGGCCCTGATGGCGGGCGTGAGGGTGGCCACGGTGATCAACGTGGGGGTGGCCACGGTCGCCGCGGCGGTCGGTGCCGGCGGCCTGGGGGTGTTCATCTTCCGCGGCATCGCCACGGTGGACAACGAGCAGATCCTGGCCGGAGCCCTGCCCGCCGCCGCCATCGCCCTGACGGCCGACTGGGGGCTCGGCTGGGTGGAGCGAAGGCTCTCCCCTGTTGGGACGGCGGCACGGCCGCGGCGACGAACGGGGCCGGGGCGCCGCTGGCGGCGGCGGGCCGTGGGGCTGCTGGCGCTGATCAGCCTGGGCGGGGTGATCGCCTCGGGCCTGCTGGCGCCCCCGGCCCGCGGCACGGTGCGGATCGGCTCCAAGAACTTCACCGAGCAGCTGATCCTGGGCGAACTTCTGGCCCAGCAGATCGAGGCCACCACCCCGCTCACGGTGAAGCGGGACTTCGGCCTGGGGGGCACCTTCCTCTGCCATGAGGCGGTCCGCGCCGGCCGCATCGACGGCTACGTGGAATACAGCGGCACCGCCTGGACCGCCATCCTGAAGCAACCGCCACCGGGCGGCGATGATCCGGCCCGGCAGGTGGTGGAGCAGGCCGGTCGCCTCTACCGGGAGCGCTTCGGGCTCTCGATGCTGCCGCCCCTCGGTTTCGAGAACACCTTCGCGATCCTCATCCGCGGCGCCGACGCCCGCCGGCTGGCGATCGCCACGATCAGCGAGGCGGCCCCCCACACGCCCGCATGGCGGGCGGGCTTCAGCTACGAATTCATGAACCGGGCCGATGGCTACCCGGGGCTGGCCGAACGTTACGGCCTGCGCTTCGCCGGGGCCCCCAAGGCCATGGACCTGGGCCTCACCTACCGGGCGCTGGCCGATGGCCAGGTGGATCTGATCGCCGGCGATTCCACCAACGGTCTGATCGCCAGCCTGGATCTGGCCCAGCTGGAGGACGACCGCCACTACTTCCCCCCCTACGAGGCGGTGCCGGTGTTCAACACCGCCAGCCTGCAGCGCCATCCCCAGCTGCGGCAGGCCATCGAGGCCCTCGCCGGCCGCATCTCCGCCACCACGATGCGGGAACTCAACGCCGCGGTGGACGTGGACAAGCGGCCGGTGGAGGAGGTGGTGCGGGAGATGCGGCAGGGTCAGGCCGCCGCAGGCTCCCTGGAGAGGCGAGGAGCTAGGTGAGGCGCTGGATCACGCACACAAGGCATGCGGGATCGAACAGGCTCACCTGCTGACGCAGCCGCTCCACCTCTTCGTCCACCCGGGTGCAGGCGAAGCCATACCGGGCCCGCACCCGCTCGGAGGCCTGCTCGAGGGCGCGGATCCCCCTTTCCTGCAGTTCGGCGACGCTCAGCTCCTCCCCCGGGCTCAGGTACTCCAGCACCACGGTGGAGGGGGAATACAGCTCACTCTGCGCCCCATCCGGCCAGCCCAGCCGCAGCCGCACTTCCGGCATCGTCCCCGTTCGGTTCCGGTGGATCCTCGCCGAGGGCGGCGGGGGCGGCGGTCGCCATCGGCACAGCCCCCGGAGTCAGGGAGACGGCTCAGAAGCCGGTGAGCGCCTCCTCCGGAGCCCACAGCCGGGCCCGGGAGCCCTCGCGGTTCAGCACCACGCCAAGATTCCGGCCGGTGAACGTGCCGATCCGGCAGGCCAGCAGATCGGGGAGGGGTGCGAGGGCCGCGGCGAGGCCCCCGGCCCGGGCCGGATCGACGGCCAGCAGAAAGCCGAAGCTCGGGAAGCAGGTGAGCCAGGGCAGTTCCTCCACGCCCGGCGGGCGGGGGATGCGGTGCAGCTCGATCTCCAGCCCCAGGCGGGCCGCCTCGGCAAACATGACGGCCGTGCCGGCCAGCCCCCCCATGCTGATGTCCTTGGCGGCCCGGACGACTCCCTCTGCCGCCAGCCGCGGCAGCAGGGCCAGATGGGAGCGCAGCAGCGCCGGGTCCGCCCGGGTGGCGGCATCCCAGAAGGGGTAGTGGCGATGGAACCGGCCGGTGGGATTGACCACCAGCCAGAGCTCGTCCCCCGGCTGTGCGGCCCCGGCCGAGAGCACAGGCCCGGTGGCCTCCCCCAGGATCGCCACCGAGAGGGCGTTGTAGGGGCTCTGCTGATTGATGTGCCCCCCCACCATGGGCACGGCGAATTTCGCGCAGGCGGCCTGCATGCCGGCGAGCAGTTGCCGGGCGTGGCCCGCGCCGCGGCTCCAGAGGCTGTTGACCACGGCGACGGGGCGGCCCCCCATGGCGGCGATGTCGCTGAGGTTCACCAGCACCCCGCACCATCCCGCGAACCAGGGGTCCTCCTCCACCAGGGAGGGCTGGATGGCCTCGCAGGCCAGCAGCGGAAAGCCGGAGCTGACGGGCAGGAGGGCGGCGTCGTCGCCGATCACCGCGGCCGGGCCGAGGGCGGGAAAGGGATCGTGGCGGAAGACCTCCGCCGCCGAGCGGATGTCGCGCTTGGCCAACAGCCCGCTCTGGCGCCGCAGCTCCGCGGCCAGAGGGGCCGGATCCGGCCCGCTCATGCCACGCGGCAGGCCCCGGGGCGGCGCTCCAGCGACGGGCGGTAGTAGGCCAGGTCGGCTTCCATCAGATGGTGGCGGACGCCGCGGATCTCCAGCTGGTCGACCGAGCGCCAGTGGAGCCGCCGGAAGAACCGGACGTTCTGGATCTGCACGGTCGCCAGGAAGCGGTCGCAGCCCCAGCCGTTGGCGGTGGTCACCGCCTTCCAGATCAGCCCCTTGCCGATCTGGTTGTGCCTCCGGAAGCCCCGGTGCACCCCGAGCCGACCGCCGTACCAGATGCGGGGGGTTTCCTCCAGGATCCGCACCACCCCCACCACCTCGCCGCGGTGGCTGCCGCCGTGGTCGATGGCGGCGATGGGGAAGGCCCCGGCATCGCGGGCGTCCCGGTCGCTCTCCTCGAAGAGATGCTGCTCGTCGCAGAAGATCTGCCGGCGCAGGCTCCAGTAGCCGGCCAGCAGAGGGCTTCCGGGGCGGAGAAGGTGAAACGAGAAACGCTCCGAGGAGGAGGTGGGGGAGAGGCGGAAATCGTCGGCGTCCACCGCGATCCCCCCGCGCACCGAGGGGGTGAAGCTGGCCGGTGCCGAACTGAGGCTGCCGGTGACGAGGTCGCCGCTGTCGGGATCGATCCAGAACATGGCGCTCAGGCGGCGGTCTCGAAGAGGGAGAGGGCCGAGCAGGCACCGCACTTCGCGCAGCCCGCCGCCATCGACGCCGCCCTCAGGTCGGAGGCCCGCAGGGAGGCCGCCACGGCCGTGTACACCTCCTCCATGAAGGCGGTGGAGGGGGCGGGATGGTGCTCCAGGGGAGTGCCGGCGATCGGCACGAACGGAACGACGAAGGGATAGACCCCGAGGCGGATCAGGGCTTCGCTGCAGGCGATCAGCGACTCGGCCCGGTCCCCCAGCCCCGCCAGCAGGTAGGTGGACACCTGGCCGCGGCCGAACACCGCCACCGCGTCGGTGAAGGCCTCCATGTAGCGCTCCAGGCTCAGTTCCGCCTTGCCGGGCAGGATCCGCCGGCGCACCTCCGGCTCCACCACCTCCAGGTGCATGCCGAGGCTGTCCACCCCCGACTGCCGCATCCGCTCGTACCAGAGCGGATCCTCGGGGGGCTCGCACTGGGCCTGGATCGGCAGGGCCA